>MWYU01000746.1 GCA_002050375.1 Chitinophagales bacterium 62-2 | reverse complement strand
GGGCGCTATACATGCCGCACAAGGGTATGCAAGCACTTCCGGAAGAACAGGTGTTGTATTTGCAACAAGCGGCCCGGGCGCTACCACCCTTGTTACCGGCCTGGCAGATGCATTAATTGACAGTACTCCTTTGGTTTGTATTACCGGGCAGGTGTTTGCTCACCTGCTTGGTACAGATGCCTTCCAGGAAACTGATATTATAAATATCACGACGCCTGTTACCAAATGGAATTACCAGGTTACTGACGCAACTGAAATTCCTGGTGTTTTGGCTAAAGCTTTTTTTATTGCAGGCAGTGGTCGCCCCGGCCCGGTTTTGATTGATATTACCAAAAATGCACAAATTCAAAAGTTCTCATTTACCGGATATACAAAATGCAATTTTATTCGCAGCTACAGGCCAAAACCAATTGTTCGCAAAGAGTATATTGAAGAAGCTGCAAAATTGATAAATGCGGCAGAAAAACCGTTTGTAATTTGGGGGCAGGGTGTAATATTAGGTCGGGCTGAAAAAGAATTTCAAACATTTATCGAAAAGAGCGGCATACCTGCAGCGTGGACTATCCTCGGTTTAAGCGCCATTCCAACCGGTCATCCTTTAAATGTTGGTATGTTGGGTATGCATGGCAACTATGGCCCTAATGTTTTAACTAATGAATGCGATGTATTGATCGCTATCGGTATGCGTTTCGACGATAGGGTAACAGGCCGCTTAGATAAATATGCAAAACAGGCAAAAGTTATTCATCTTGATATTGACCCTGCCGAGATTGATAAGAATGTGAAAACCACTGTTCCTGTTTGGGGCGACTGTAAAGAAACCCTGCCATTGCTTACCGAACTTGTTCAGGAAAGAGTTCATCCAAAATGGTTACAAAAATTCGGGGAACTGCAACAGAAGGAAATTGAGATTTGCATCGAACCCGAAATGAATCCTGCGGGTGAAGTTATGACGATGGGTGAAGTTATTAAAGTGATGAACGAATTAACAAACGGGGATGCCGTTATAGTAACGGATGTTGGACAGCATCAGATGGTGGCATGCCGTTATGCTAAATTTAATGAATCAAAAAGCAACATTACTTCAGGTGGTTTAGGTACAATGGGCTTTGCGCTGCCTGCAGCCATTGGGGCAAAGTTTGGCGCTCCTGATCGCACTGTTATAGCAATTATAGGCGATGGCGGTTTTCAAATGACATTGCAGGAATTAGGAACCATCATGCAAAGTGAGGTTGATGTAAAAATGCTTATCCTTAATAATCATTATTTAGGAATGGTGCGGCAGTGGCAGCAGTTGTTTCACGATAAGAGGTATTCTTTTGTTGACATAGAAAGTCCGGATTATGTGCAGTTGGCAAAAGCTTACCGCATAGCAGGTAAGAGCGTTGAAGCAAGAGAAGATTTGAAACAGGCATTTAGCGAAATGCTCAATCATAAAGGCGCCTATTTACTTGAGGTGGTTGTTGGTAAAGAAAACAATGTATTCCCTATGGTGGAAGCAGGTACAAGTGTGTCGGATATTAGATTGTTTTAGAACCGGATTTATAGGATTTGAGGGATTAGGAGGAAGAGGAAATGAAGATTTATTCTCTTTACTTAATTTCGATCGGTGTAGGTGCAATAATATTATTAATAACTATTCGTAGGGATTGTAAACATGAAACAGGAATTCACAATTACGATTTACACAGAAAATTCTATCGGTTTATTAAACCGTATTGCTATCATTTTCTCTCGTCGTAAAATAAATATCGAAAGTTTAAACACTTCGCCTACCGAGGTTCATGGCATCCATCGCTTTACCATTGTAATTAACGAAACAGAAGAAGTAGTCCGCAAGTTATCGAGGCAAATTGAAAAGCAGGTAGAAGTGCTTAAAGCATATTATAATACCGGAGACGAAATAGTATGGCAGGAACTGGCGATGTATAAAGTTCCAACAGATGAAATTGCTGAAAAGGTGAAAGTTGAAAGATTGCTGCGTCAATATGGTGCAAGAGCTGTGGTTATAAGAAAAGACTATACCATTTTTGAAACAACAGGCCACCGCGAAGAAACCGACAAGCTGGTTGAAGTATTGGAGCCTTATGGCTTAATTGAATTTGTAAGAAGCGCAAGAGTTGCTATTATAAAAGAGAGCCATGGCTTCCATGAAAAGCTTATGGAGTTCGAACAATCAGCACCGGGTGTTGAGTTAGTTGAAAACGAATATTTGAGCAAGCAGGAAGAGGTTTTTGATATGTAAAACCACGATTTTTGGGATTGGAAGGAGTACGCAGGTTAAAGATGCTGAGGTAAATTATGAAGACAACAAAGCATGAATATTGAAAAAACGATACCAATCTTAAGAATATTCGATTATCAGAAAGCAGTTGAATTTTATGTTGGCTGGTTAGATTTTAAGATAGTTTGGGAACATCATTTTGAAGAGAATACGCCTGTTTATATGGAAGTAATAAAAGATGATTTAACCTTACACTTAAGTGAGCATCATGGAGATGCAACACCGGGAAGCAAGGTCTTTGTTTGGTGTACTGATTTAAAAGCATATCATCAACAGCTGATAGAAAAAAATTACAAGTATAACAGGCCGGGATTTGAAGAAGCGTTTTATAACGCATGGTGTGTGGAAGTTATTGATCCTTTTGGTAACAAAATATCATTTAACGAAAAAAAACCTGAATACAGATCCCGGCGTACCAACGAGTGATCGACACAACCTGCACAGGAATGAAACGCCGGTTACATAAATAATATCTGTGATCAAAACTTTTAATTTAAAAATCAAAAATCAGAACCTAAAACCTAAATAACAAATGGCAAAATTAAATTTCGGTGGGATGGAAGAAAACGTGGTAACACGTGATGAGTTTCCTTTGGAAAAAGCACAACAAATTCTTAAAGACGAAGTGGTAGCTGTAATTGGTTACGGCGTACAGGGCCCTGGACAAGCGTTGAACCAGAAAGAAAATGGTATAAATGTAATTGTTGGTCAGCGCAAAAATTCTAAAACATGGGACAAAGCAATTGCAGACGGTTTTGTTCCCGGCCAAACCTTGTTTGAAATTGAAGAGGCTCTGCAAAGAGGAACGATCATTTGTTATTTGCTAAGCGATGCTGCCCAAATTCAATTATGGCCTACTGTTAAAAAGCACCTTACTGCCGGTAAAGCTTTATACTTTTCTCATGGTTTTGGTATTACTTATAACGATCAAACCGGCATCGTTCCTCCGCCTGATGTTGATGTTATTTTATTAGCGCCAAAAGGTTCGGGTACATCTTTAAGAAGAATGTTTTTGCAAGGCCGCGGATTAAATAGCAGCTATGCAATCTTTCAGGACGCAACAGGACGTGCATTTGAAAGAGTGGTTGCTTTAGGAATTGCAGTAGGAAGCGGCTACCTGTTCGAAACTAATTTTAAGAAAGAAGTTTACAGCGATCTTACAGGTGAGCGTGGTACTTTGATGGGTGCAATCCAGGGCATCTTTGCGGCGCAATATGAAGTGTTGCGTTCCAAAGGCCATACCCCTTCCGAAGCTTTCAATGAAACGGTTGAAGAGTTAACGCAATCGCTAATGCCATTAGTTGCAGAGAACGGAATGGATTGGATGTACGCAAACTGTTCTACAACGGCACAGCGTGGCGCATTAGATTGGTGGAAGAAATTTCGTGATGCAACTTTACCTGTATTTAACGAGTTATATGAAAGTGTTGCAGCCGGTAAAGAGGCTGCCCGTTCTATAGAAAGCAACAGCAAGCCTGACTACAGGGAGAAACTTGAAGTAGAATTGAAAGAATTGCATGATAGCGAAATATGGCAGGCGGGAAGAACCGTCCGCAGCCTTCGTCCTGAGAACCAGGAACCGGTTGAAGCTCTAAGTGCTGCAACTGAATTAGTATAGTAAAAACTTCAATTGATTCGTGTGAACGCAGCAATGAATACAACAATAGACTACATAGCAGAGCTTGATTTTAAGAAAGCCGTAGAAAGACTAAAGCCGGTAATTACTAAAACGCC
Organism: Chitinophagales bacterium 62-2; assembly: GCA_002050375.1. GTDB lineage: Bacteria > Bacteroidota > Bacteroidia > Chitinophagales > Chitinophagaceae > Segetibacter. The sequence goes on along the minus strand of MWYU01000746.1, from coordinate 38,130 downwards.
GCTGGTTTATAGTCATAATCTTTCTGCCCGTTACCAATGCAATATTTATCTTAAAAGAGAAGATATGCAGGTGGTTCGCTCCTATAAAATAAGAGGCGCTTATAATATGCTTAGCACCCTGCCCACTGAACAATTGTGTAATGGGGTTGTATGCGCAAGCGCCGGTAATCATGCACAGGGCTTTGCTTACTCCTGCAAAAAACTGGCAATAAAAGGCGTGGTATTTATGCCTAAAATAACATCGCGTCAAAAGATACAGCAAACAAAAATGTTTGGCGGCGACTTTGTAGAAATAAAGCTTACCGGAGACACTTTTGATGATTGCGCCATTACAGCTAAACATTATACTAAACAAAATCACATGACATTTATTCCGCCTTTTGATGATTATAGAATCATCGAGGGGCAGGGAACTGTTGGTGTTGAAATTTTAGAAGACCTGCAACACGTAGATTACATATTTATTCCGGTGGGTGGTGGCGGACTATCAGCAGGTGTGGGTGCTTATTTTTCTACTTATTCGCCCGCTACAAAAATTATTGCAGCGGAGCCTGAAGGTGCGCCTTCGATGTATGCAGCTATTAAGGCGGGAAAACCTGTTACACTTGAAAAAATTGAACGCTTTGTTGACGGCGCTTCCGTTAAAAGAGTTGGTGAGTTAACTTTTTCAATTTGTAAAGATGTGCTTGAAGAAGTAAGCCTTGTTCCCGAAGGTAAAGTGTGCTCCACTATTTTACAATTATATAACGAAGACGCGATTGTTGTAGAGCCTGCGGGTGCTTTGTCAATTGCGGCATTAGATTATTATGCTGATAGAATAAAAGGTAAGAATGTGGTTTGCATAGTAAGTGGCAGCAATAATGATATTGACCGTATGCAGGAGATAAAAGAACGATCGCTGCAATACGAAGGTTTGAAGCATTATTTTCTCATCAGCTTTGCACAAAGGCCCGGTGCGCTTCAAACCTTTGTGAACAATGTTTTAGGTCCTAACGATGATATTACCCGTTTTGAATACATTCAGAAACACAACAAAGAAAAAGGTCCGGCCTTTGTTGGTATTGAATTAAAGGCCAGCGAAGACTACGAGCCGCTTGTTGAAAGAATGATTAAGTACCAATTTGATTATACTGAGTTGAACAAGGATAATATGTTGTTTAATTATTTGGTGTAAGAAAAGTTGTTGGTTCAAAGAAGACACAACGGTAAACCAGCAATCTCCTGCAATCCCAAGAGCCCTAAAAAAACGCTTCAGACAATAATTCTACTATAGTCATGGTTCAGATAACACCTCAAGTGACTGTAGAATATCATTTAAAATATCCTCAACGTACTCTAAGCCTACAGAAATACGAATGAGGCCGGGTGTAATATTTACTGCTAATTTTTCCTCTGCTGTTAGCTTTGCATGAGTTGTACTTGCCGGGTGCGAAGCAATGCTTTTAGTATCGCCAAGGTTTGCTGTAAGTGATAACAATTTTAAATTATTTAGAAATGCTCTTCCACTTTCAAGGCCGCCCTTCAACTCAAAACAAACAATTCCGCCTCCATTTTTCATTTGCTTAATAGCAATGTCATACTGCTGATGCGAGGGCAGGAAGGGATATTTTAACCACGATAGTTTTGGATGCCCTTCTAATTTTTGAGCAATATGCAAAGCATTAGAAGCATGGCGGTCCATTCTTACGTCGAGTGTTTCTAAACTTTTCGAAAGCACCCATGCATTGAAGGGTGAAAGTGCAGGACCTGTGCTTCGGCAAAACAAATAAATATCATGTATCAGATCTTTTCTTCCCACAACTATCCCGCCCAAAACCCTGCCTTGTCCATCCATCCACTTAGTTGCAGAATGAACGACCAAATCAGCACCAAAGTCTATAGGTCTCTGGCCGAGTGGAGTAGCGAAACAATTGTCAACATTTAAAATAACATTGTATTTTTTGGCTAATTGAGATACAAATTTAAGGTCGATAATATCAAGACCGGGATTAGTGGGAGTTTCGAGATAGATCATTTTAGTGTTAGGCCGGATAGAAGCCTCCCACTCCTGAGGATTGGTAGCGCTTACATAACTGTATTCAATTCCATATTTAGGCAAGTACTTAGATATGACAGTATGCGTAGAGCCAAAGATCGAACTGCATGACAATAAATGGTCTCCCTGGCTAAGCAAAGCCATAAAAGATCCAAAAACAGCACTCATGCCGGATGCTGTAGCGAAGCCAGCTTCTGCTCCTTCAAGAATACACACCCTGTCGATAAATTCCTGCACACTCGGATTACTGAAGCGGCTGTAAATATTGTCTTCTGTTTCATCTGCAAAGGCGGCCCGCATTTGCTCGGCATCGTTAAAACAAAAACTGCTGGTAAGAAATAATGGAGATGAATGTTCTCCTTCATTTGTTTTTTCTATTCGTGTACGTAACGCTCTCGTTACCGGGTGCTGCTCCATTTATGCTGCTTTTTAAAATAATAAATTTATAGGTCGAACTTCAATGCTTTCTGCCTCATCTAATAATTAAAACAACCCATAATATTCATTAACCATTTTTTGTAAAAGTAATTTATCATTGCCTTTACTTTACACTTTTAATTATTGAATGAAGTTTTTCAATTACAATCAGCCATTTAAGTTAGAGAGCGGCGGTATTCTTAAAGAGATTACCATAGCTTATCATACTTACGGAAGCTTGAATGCTGAAAAAGATAACGTTATTTGGATTTGTCATGCATTAACCGCAAATTCAAATGCAACAGAATGGTGGCAGGGCCTTGCAGGAAGTAAGCAGGTCTTTGACATTGACAAATATTTCGTTGTTTGCGCTAATATATTAGGTTCCTGCTATGGAACTACAGGTCCTTTAAGCATTAATCCCGAAAGCGGCCGACCTTATTATCATGATTTCCCTTTCATAACCATTCGCGATATGGTAAAGGCGCATCAACTGCTTTCAGAGCATCTGGCTATAAATAAAATCCACCTGTTAGCTGGTGGCAGCATGGGTGGTTACCAGGCGCTGGAATGGTCTGTGATCCAACCTTCGTTTATCAATAAGATATTTTTGATTACTACTTCCGCTCACGAAAGTCCGTGGGGTATAGCCATTCATACAACACAGCGCCTCGCTATAGAGGCCGATCAAAGCTGGAGTGATTGTACAGAGACATCAGGCAGCCGGGGATTAAAAGTGGCAAGAGGCATAGGAATGATTACCTATCGTAATTACAGAACGTACGAGCAAACACAAAGAGAAACGGACCAAAATAAGATAGATAAATTTAAAGCCTCCTCGTACATAGAATACCAGGCCGATAAATTGGTGAACCGATTCAACGCCTACAGCTACTGGACATTAACCAAAGCAATGGACAGTCATAACTTAGCAAGAGGAAGAAGTGAAAACCTTGAAGAAGTTCTGCGATCGATTACTCAGCCAACTATGGCTATTGGAATAACGAGTGATCTTTTATGCCCTGTACAAGAGTTAAAATACATAACCAATAATATTCCAAATGCAACTTATGCTGAAATAGACTCGGTTTATGGGCATGATGGTTTTTTGGTGGAAGTTGAGGCTATCTCAGAACATCTAAGAGCCTGGATGAAAGATCAATAATTTCAACAGTCTTGCAAGAACTGTTTCAGCCTTCTCAAAAGAATGTAATCAATAAGAGTTATACTTATTCAGTAACGAACTTAATCAGCGGAAAATTAGGCTTAGTCTAATGAACGAAAGTTTGTCTACTACATCCAAAATCTATTTAAGGGATTTAGAAGCTGTTGAAGCTCCGCAAGAAAAATATTTACAGTCGTTATTAGCACCTGGTCATTTTGTTAATGGAATTTTTAATCATTAATCCATCATAGGCGTTTCCTATCTTTGAGCAAATTCTACATAGTGAAGTCGCGTTCAGTAATTTTATTTATCCTTCTTATTCTGCTTATTGATCAATCATTCAAATTCTACATAAAAACTCACTTTTATCTCGGCCAGGAAGTTAATGTTTTTGGTCACTGGTTTCGCCTTCATTTTGTTGAAAACGAAGGAATGGCCTGGGGCTGGAAAATGGGAGGAGAATGGGGGAAAATAGCCCTTACATTATTTCGCCTCATTGCTGTACTTGTAGGTGTTTTTATTATAAGAGGGTTTATTCAGAAGAAATACCACAGCGGGTTTATAATGTGCAGCGCTTTAATCTTTGCAGGCGCATTAGGTAATTTAATCGACAGTTTGTTTTATGGTATTCTTTTTAATGATAGTAATCCTTACATTCAAAATGTCGCTACGTTTCTTCCCAAAGGGGGAGGATATGCAGGTTTTTTACATGGTAAAGTGGTAGATATGCTTTACTTTCCTATTATAAGGGATTCACATTATCCTGCATGGTTCCCATTTTGGAATGGGGAAGAGTTTGAATTTTTCAGACCTGTTTTTAATATTGCCGATGCCTCTATTTCGATAGGTGTAATTGCTATTCTTATCTTTCAAAATAAGTTCTTTAAACAAAAGGAAGCAGATAAGCATTCAACAGTTGAAACCAATGCTAAAGTGGATGATAATTACCAGATACAATAAGAAGAGATACTTTGCCGCTTACATAGGAAAGTTTCAAAGAGTTGTATCAAAAGAAATAGATTAAGAGCAATTGAAGTAGTAGGTTTTATAACTTGTTTTGATGTTGCACATACTTTTACCCGTATTATTTTTTATTGTCCAAAGCCTCCAAATCCACCAAACCCTGATCCTGTACCAGATCCACCACCGGTAAACATTTGATCTACTGCTCCGCCTAACATCGGGAATTTTTCTTTTACAAAATTTGCAATTGTTTCAAGTGCTTTTTGTGCCTGCTCAGGAGTTAAGTTTGCTTCTTTGGTTAACCGTTCTATTATCTCATTCATGAGTTTAAATTTTATTGCTGCAAGTTAACTTATACAGTACTTAAAATAAAAAGCGCAGAGATTAATCCCGGCGCTTCAACTGTGTTATAAAACATTTTTAAGCTACTTTTAGCTTACTCATCTTACTCTTTCCAAATTGTCTTTCAGCATAATCGAGCGTCACATGTAATGTTTTTTGTCCCGAAGTGGGCAGTTCAAACATTGCTTCAGTTAAAATACTTTCGCAAATACTTCTTAATCCACGGGCTCCGAGTTTATATTCCATTGCCTTAGTTACCATAAAATCATATACCCCTGAATCGATTGTAAGTGCAATTCCTTCAATTTCGAACAGGCGGTTATATTGTTTAATGATGCTGTTTTTTGGCTCGGTTAAGATAGCTCTTAATGTTTCTGCATCCAAAGGATTTAGGTAAGTAACAACGGGCAAACGTCCTAATAATTCAGGAATTAAACCAAACGATTTCAGATCCTGTGCATTCAAAAACTGTAATAAATTCTTTTTCTGGTACTCCTGTAATTGTTTGTTTACATTAAATCCGATAGCATTTGTATTAACGCGACGTGCAATTACTTTATCAATGCCATCAAAAGCCCCACCGCAGATAAATAGAACATTTTGCGTATTTACTTTAATCATCTTTTGTTCAGGATGTTTCCGGCCACCTTGTGGCGGCACCAACACCTCTGTACCTTCAAGCATTTTTAGCAGTCCCTGTTGAACGCCTTCGCCGCTTACATCTCTTGTAATGGAAGGATTATCGCCTTTCCGGGCGATTTTATCAATCTCATCAATATATACTATGCCACGTTCGGCAGAGTTGACATCGTAATTACAGCTTTGCAGTAAACGGGTCAGCATGCTTTCTACGTCCTCGCCAACATAACCGGCTTCGGTAAAAACAGTAGCATCTACAATGGCGAAAGGCACATTTAAAAGGCGCGCAATTGTTTTTGCAAGCAGTGTTTTGCCTGTTCCGGTTTCGCCAACCATTATGATATTGCTTTTTTCAATCTCAATATCAGAATCGGTTTGCCTGTATTGTAAACGCTTGTAATGGTTATAAACTGCAACTGCTAATACCTTTTTTGCATCGTCCTGGCCAATAATATATTCATCAAGGAATTTCTTTATTTCTGTAGGCTTACGAACAGTCAGTTTGAAAGATGAAGGCTGTGTTTCGGTTTTTAGCTGAAGTTCCTGCGCAATGATTTCCTGTGCATGTTCTACGCAATTTTCGCAGATATGACCATCCTGACCAGCAATAAGGATTTTTACCTCATCACGACTTCTACCGCAGAATGAACAATGTAAATGACTTTGCTTGGCCATAGTGTTATTTTGCCAACCCTACAATCGTAAAATCTAAAGTATGATTGAGCCTTAAAAAATTAACTAAGAGTAATGAAGGTACAAAAATATAAAAAATCGCTGCTAAAACCGTTAATAAAATCGGTAGAATTAGCAGCGGTATTATTTTAACAGGAGAAAATTACAGTTTTTCTAAAATTCCATCTACAATTCCATAGTCTAATGCTTCCCTGGCATCCATCCAATAATCGCGATCGAAGTCTTTCATAATTTGTTCGAAACTTTTACCGCAATTATCTGCAAGTATCTTTGCCCCCAATTCTTTTGTTTTTTGTGTTTGCACCGCCTGAATTTCCAGGTCCGCACTTGTTCCCTGGTAGTAACCGCCTAAGCTAGGCTGATGTATCATTACTTCGCCGTGTGGAAAAATGAAACGCTTCCCTTTTTCACCTGCGCATAATAAAATAGAGCCCATACTTGCAGCAAGACCCATACAAATAGTACTTACCGGCGAGCTCATTAATTTCATTGTATCATAAATTACCATCCCGCTGGTAACAACACCACCCGGACTGTTAATGTAAAACTTGATTTCTTCACCGGGCTTATCGCTATCAAGCAGGAGAAATTTGGTAACTACGTCTCTTGCGCTTTTATCATCAACCACTCCCCATAAGTACACTGATCTTTTCTCGAAAAAAAGCTTTTCGAATTTTTTTGCAAGAATTTTAGTTTCAGGGGATGGCTTGTCCTCTTTAGGAGTTTCCTCCTCGTCATCCATTCTAAAAGGTTTTGAATTATATCTGTTAGAAATATACATTTTTAGATTCTTTTTAAATTGTACAATAACTATGTCAATCCTTGATTAAACAATGCCTGTGTTAATCCTTGTTTTGTTTTCGTGGATTAATTAATAAGACCTCATCTACCAATCCATATTCTTTAGCTTCATCAGCGCTCATCCAGAAATCTCTGTCGCTATCTTTGGCCACTTCTTCGGCAGTTTTATTTGTATGAAAAGCGATGATCTCATACAGTTCTTTTTTAATTTTTTTAATTTCGTTTACAGTAATAAGGATGTCACTGGCCTGACCTCCTATACCGCCACTTGGCTGGTGCATCATAACGCGACTATGTTTTAAAGCTGTACGTTTTCCTTTAACGCCTGCGCACATTAAAACTGCACCCATACTTGCAGCAACACCGGTGCAAATAGTAGATACATCGGGACCAATAAATTGCATAGTATCGTAAATGCCTAAACCTGCATATACACTTCCGCCCGGACTGTTTATATACATTTGAATATCTCTTGTACGATCAGTACTTTCTAAGAAGAGTAATTGGGCAGTTACAATATTAGCAACGTAATCGTTAATTGCCTCGCCCATAAAAATAATCCGGTCCATCATTAAGCGGCTAAACACGTCCATGCTTGCTACATTTAAAGGACGTTCTTCAATAATATATGGAGTGAGGTTGGTAACCTGGTGTTGTTGAAAATTATGTAACGTAGCACTGCTGATGTTCCGATCTTTTATCGCGTAGTTTTCAAATTCTTTTCCAAAGTTCATTTATTAGAATTTTATAGAAGTGAAGATAAGCGTTGTTGTTAATTGATTGAGCTAATAAGTCAAATACTGTGCAAAACAAATAATGCGACATAATAGCATAACGGTATGTTTTTGCGCGTCGCTACCTATGCAATTGTATTAAAAAAGAAGGCCAGGCTTTCGCCTGACCTTCTTTAATTTCTAAGAAACAACTAATGGCTGTGATAATGTTGCATTGCATTTAATTGCTCTGTTGATACAATGTCCTCGATCACATTTATCTGCTCTTCAAGCACATTAAACAATTTAGTTGTTTGCAGTTGGAAATAGGTATTTTCTATAAACTTTTTGTCTTTAAGCACACTATCCGCGTAACTATCAAGCCAGGGAGCATCCTCTAAACTTTGAATATTCATGTAGCCCATTATTTGCTGTTTTGCAGATTCTTTAATTTCCTCCTGCTCAACTTTAATTTGAAAACTGTTAATTAGCTGGGTGCTTATTAAAGTCCATTTTAATGAATTGACAAAAGAGGGATATTCGCTTTCTGCCTGTTCGGCAGTTTTAGGTTCTTCTCCACCTTTTTCCATCCAGTGTTTTAAAAACTGTTCAGGAAACTCAATAGGTGTATGATCAACTAACTGATGATACAACTGGTCGTGCAATTGAGTACGGCTTTGTACATCCCATTGTACCTGCAGGTCTTCTTTAACTGCTTTTCTAAAATCGTCTTCGTTCACAATTTCTTTTGCAGGGTATGCAGCTTTAAAAAACTCTTCATTCATTTCAGGCTTTTCAACTAAACCAACTTTAGTGATGGTCATTTTGAAGTGTTTTTCACCTGCTTCTGCATCTTCTTTTGATAACCCGAGATCTCCTAAAATCCACTCTCTTTCTTTTTCATCAAAAGCCTCGTTTAATTGAAGTAAGATATGATCATCTTTCTTTTTGCCCATTAGCTGCGGCCTGAAACCTTCGGCGAAGTACTTCACCAATAAGGAGTTTCCTTTATTAATGCCGGCCTCAACTTCATTACCTTCAGCATCTGTTTCTGTAAAGGTTACATTCAATACATTATCCTCTGTAGTTACTTCTTCAGGATCCGTCATCTTTCCATGCCGGGTCTTTAAACGCTCTACTTCTTCGTCAATCATTTCATCCGTTATTTCAACTTTATGACGAGTAACGGTGATGTTTTTTGGATCAATGTCAATAGGCGGCTTTAAACCAATTTCGAAAGCAAAGGTGTAATCAGCGGGATTGTTCATATCCAACTGCCGTGCATCGCTTTCAATTGGTAGTGGTTGGGCAAAAATATTCAGTTGCTCCTGTTGCATGTAATTGTTCAGCTCTTTTTCAACTGTACGCAATACTTCATCGGTGAATACGCTTGTACCATACATTTTTTTGATCATACTTGAAGGAACCATTCCTTTACGAAAGCCTGGTACATTGGCCGTTTTTGCGTATTTTTTAATCGACTGTTCAAAAGCAGGAAAGTAATCTTCTTTTGAAATCGTAACTGCAATTTTATCATGCAGCAAACCTATATTTTCTCTTGAAATGGTAGCCATACGATTTGCCTTTATCCCTGGTGGAATTGTTTAAATAGCTATTAAAAAAATCCCCTTTACTGGTAAAGGGGTGTGCGGATGATAGGGGTCGAACCTACATGCCTTGCGGCGCCAGATCCTAAGTCTGGTGCGTCTGCCAATTTCGCCACATCCGCATTGGGCGGCAAAAGTAGGGGTTTTCATAAAAACTAAAAGCTTTCGTACTTACAAATATTTTAAAAAGCTGCGAAATAATATGCGGATGAACGGAGCGTCGCAACTACTGTCTCACAAATGTTCAAAAGATAGTCTTCCAAAAATTACTTAACACTCTTTAATCCATCTGCATTGCATCACTTTTCGTAAATTCGTTAACATAACTATTATGGAAGAGCAAGCAATCATTACTGCACCAGCTGCGAATAAATATAATTTAGATGAAGAGCAGGAGAAGAAGGAAATTCTGCGACATTACCGCGCTTTGCTTCGGGCTCTGCGTCCAAAAATAAAGAAAGGTGATAAAGAGCTTGTAAGACGTGCTTTTGAAATTGCTGCCGATGCCCACAAAACTATGCGTCGTAAAAGTGGTGAACCTTATATTTTTCATCCGATTAGCGTGGCAATGATTTGTGTGGAAGAGATTGGGTTAGGTGTAAGGAGTACAATATGCGCCTTACTGCACGATACCGTAGAAGATACTGATATTACATTGGAAGATGTTGAAAGAGAGTTTGGTCACGAGATATCCCGCATTGTTGACGGCCTGACCAAAATTTCTAACGTAATTGATACGAACACAAGTCAGCAGGCCGAGAACTTTAAAAAGATATTGCTTACACTTACAGATGATCCGCGGGTAATTCTAATAAAGCTGGCCGACAGGCTGCATAATATGCGCACGCTCGATAGCATGAAGCGCGAGAAACAACTTAAGATTTCAAGTGAAACTATTTGGGTTTATGCGCCGCTTGCTCATCGAATGGGCTTATATAATATTAAGACGGAACTCGAAGATCTGGCGATGAAGTACATGGAGCCGGAAACTTATAAAGACATAGCTCAAAAACTTGCCGAAACCAAAAGAGAACGCACACGATATATAAATGAATTTATACGCCCTGTTAAAGACCAGCTTATAAAGGGTGGATTTGACTTTGAAATCTATGGCCGACCGAAAAGCATACACTCCATTTGGAATAAAATGAAAAAGAAAGGAGTGGCTTTCGAAGAGGTGTATGATCTTTTTGCCATTCGTATCATTTTAGACTCCCCGCAGGCAAAAGAGAAAGAGGATTGCTGGAAAGTGTATTCTATCATAACCGATGAATATACGCCGTCGCCGGAGAGATTGCGCGACTGGTTAAGTAACCCTAAAAGCAATGGATATGAAGCATTGCATACTACAGTAATGGGCCCGGAAGGTAAATGGGTGGAAGTACAGATACGAAGCAGGCGCATGAATGAAATTGCAGAGAAAGGCCTGGCCGCACACTATAAATATAAAGAAGGTAACAGCGATGAGGACCGGTTTGATAAATGGTTCGGACAGATTAGAGAGGTTTTGTCTACACAGGATACCGACAGCGTGGACTTTTTGCAGGACTTTAAGATAAGCTTTCTTGCAGAGGAAATATACGTTTATACACCAAAGGGTGATGTAAAGATGCTGCCGGTTGGCAGTACAGCGCTTGATTTTGCTTTTAGTATTCACAGCGCTATAGGAGTTAAATGTATTGGCGCTAAAATTAATCACAAGTTAGTTTCGATAAGCCATGTACTGCGAAGTGGCGACCAGGTGGAAATTATTACCAGTAACAAACAAAAGCCCAACGAAGACTGGTTGAATTTTGTAGTTACAGCAAAGGCAAAGAGTAAAATAAAAGACGCCTTAAAAGAAGTACGGCGAACTATTGCAGAAGAAGGAAAGTATATACTGCAAAGAAAGCTTGAAGGTATTGGTGCAGCCTTTAATCAAATAAATATTGACACGCTTGTTGGATTTTATAAATACAATTCGCAACTCGATTTGTTTTACCAAATTGCCATCAAGGCAAATGAACTTAAAGAGCTAAAGGAATTTAATGTTTTAGGGGATAGACTTGAGCAGCCGAAACCTCAAAAGCCTTTGCATGAAGTACCCGCAGTTGAAAGCGCTCCGCATCACTACAATAAAAAGGACTCAGAACTTATCATATTTGGAGAGAGCAGTGACAGGATTATGTACACATTAGCCAAATGCTGCAATCCTATACCAGGCGACAATGTTTTTGGTTTTGTAAGTACAGGAAAGGGTTTAATCATTCATCGTACAAGTTGCCCTAATGCAGCGAGCTTACTTGCTAATTATGGTCATCGTGTCGTTAAAACCAAATGGGCAAAGAACAAAGAAATTTCATTTCTTACCGGACTAAAGATTATTGGAATGGATGATGTAGGTGTAATTAATAAAATCACATCAATTATCTCCGGTGATCTTAAAATCAATATCTCAGCCATTGCAATCGAATCAAATGAGGGGTTGTTTGAAGGCAGCATTAAAGTTTTTGTTTATGACAAGGAAGAACTGGAAGAATTGGTTTCGCGACTAAAGCAATTAAACGGTATCCATTCTGTTGACCGGTTTGATGTTGGATAGGTGATGGGGAGAAATTGAATTTGATAAACAGAGAGAAATTAAAAAGCCTCACCTCACTGCAACTGCCAACCGGTCTATCGGCATCTACAATCGGTCATCTGACAACCTTCATCTTCATCTCTTTACTATCACCCCCAATAAAATACCCCAACCATATTACAGCAACCTTTATTTTTGCGACGTATTAAAAACAGTAATAAATGGTTGATGTTATTTTGGGTCTGCAATGGGGGGATGAAGGAAAAGGAAAGATAGTTGATTATTTTGCACCGAAATATGATGTCGTTGCACGGTTTCAGGGTGGGCCAAATGCTGGCCATACCCTGTATGTAAACGATAAAAAAGTTGTTCTCCATCAAATACCGTCGGGCATTTTTCATCAGCATACCATCAACCTGATTGGTGGAGGGGTTGTACTCGATCCCGTAACTTTAAAAAAAGAGTGTGATACTGTTGCTTCATTCGGTATCGACGTTAAAAAGAACCTGTATATTTCTGCGCGTACCAATATTATTATTCCAACACATCGTGCTTTAGATAGGGCTTCGGAAGTATCGAAAGGAGCTGAAAAAATCGGCAGTACACTTAAAGGAATCGGTCCGGCATACATGGATAAAACAGGAAGAAATGCAATTAGAATGGGCGATCTTTTAGATAAAAGTTTTGTTACTAATTACATAAAGCTTAGGCTTAAGCACCAGCGATTATTAGATAACTTTCATTTCAACGAAGACATATCAGAATGGGAAGATGAATTTTTCGAGGGAGTAGAATTTTTAAAGTCATTAAACGTTGTAAATGCGGAATATTTTATAAATGATAAAATAGCTGAAGGCCGAAAAATATTAGCCGAAGGTGCACAAGGCAGCATGCTTGATATTGATTTTGGAACCTTTCCATACGTTACTTCCTCTAATACAATTTCAGCAGGCGTTTGTACAGGTTTAGGGGTTGCGCCCCAAAAGATTAAAGAAGTAATGGGTGTAACAAAAGCATATTGTACCCGCGTTGGAAGCGGGCCATTCCCCACTGAACTATTTGATGAAACCGGCGAGGAATTGCGAAAAATAGGAAGTGAGTTTGGAGCAACTACAGGAAGGCCGAGGCGTTGTGGGTGGATAGATCTAATAGCCCTTCAATATGCCTGCATGATTAATGGAGTAACACAGGTGGTAATGACAAAAGCGGACGTTTTGGATTCTTTCAAAGAGTTACAAATGTGTACTTCGTATATGGTTAATGGCGAAGAAAGCAAACAAGTACCTTTTCAAATTTCGAGAGTAAAAATTGAACCTAAATACCAGGCATTTAAAGGATGGAATACGGATACTACTTCGTTTAAAGATAGTAATGAACTTCCGACAACAATGATAGAATATGTAAACTTCATTAATACTTATATAGGTGCTCCTGTTAAGTATGTTTCAAACGGCCCAGGACGAAATCAGATAGTAAGTTTACACGGTGAAAATTAAATATTGAAAAAGTTTTGGCTGATTAAAAAACAGTTTGAAATTTTACACTAAACAAAATCTTATTGGAATGGCAGCAAAATCTGATAAGGAGCCAAAGTTCCCGAAAAAAGGAAGTGCTGAAATTAATTCAGCAAGTAAAAAACCTTCAAAGTCGAAAAAGCAGTTAGAAGAGGATGATGAATTGGAGGAGGAGGAAGTAGAAAGTGCGTCGAAAAAAACTTCGAAAGTCTCCGGAAGTAAAGGCGATGATGACAATGAGGAGGACGTGGAATTGGATGACGAGGCCGATGATTGGAATAAAGCAGACGAAGATGAAGATTGGGATCCTGACTTTGCTGAATTTGATCTTCCGAAATCTAAAACCGCGAAGAAATCACCTGGTGGAAAAAAAGGCGCTAAAGATGATGACGACTTTAAAATAGATGACGAATTTAAGGATTTGTTTGGCGGTTCATCTCCAAGACAGGATAACGATGATGATTTTTGAGGTTGGTGCTAAAACATAAAGGTGACGAGAGTTTATCAAACTTTTCCTGTTGACGATATAAATTTATTGAAGGAACAAATGTTGAACTGGGCAGATCAGTTCAACATTTGTTGTTTTTTGGATAATCATCAGTATGAATCCAATCTTAATTCTTACGAATGTTTGTTAGGCGCCGGCACTACCCAAATATTTAAACTCGGGAAAGACTTTTTCTCTTCACTTGCTGCTTTCGATCAATCAAATAAGGATTGGATCTTTGGTCACTTCAATTACGATGTAAAAAATTTTATTGAAGAAGGACTAACCTCTCGTCATCCTGATGGAATTGGTTTTCCCGATTGTTTTTTGTTCGTTCCGCAAGTAGTTCTGCAGTTAACCGAACAAGCATTAAGTATTGGAGTAATCAATAAAACCCCTCTTTCTGTTTATGAGGAAATAATCGGAACAGTTCCTGATTACTGTCCGTTAACAAGAGTTCCTATCCGGGCAAAATTAAGCCGTGAGGAATACTTAAGCGGTGTAAAGCAATTGATAGAACATTTAAAGCGCGGAGATTGTTACGAAGTCAACTTTTGCCAGGAGTTTTTTGCAAATGCCTCTATTGATCCTTTACTTACTTATCTGAAGTTGGGCCAGGTTTCTCCTAATCCTTTTTCAGCATTTTATAAACTTGATGATAAGTATTTGTTATGCTCCAGTCCAGAAAGATATATTAAGAAAAATGGAGACCTTATAATATCGCAGCCCATTAAAGGAACACGGCGCAGAGATGGAAGTAATGAAGCTGATAATTTCAACCGGCAGCAGTTGTTTAAAAGTAAAAAGGAGAGAAGTGAAAATGTAATGGTAGTAGACCTTGTAAGAAACGATTTAAGTAAGATTGCTGTGGAAGGAAGTGTGCAGGTTGATGAATTATTTGGGGTTTATTCTTTCCCTAATGTACATCAGATGATATCGACTGTATCAGGTAAAATAAAAAGCAATGTCAGTTTTGCTGATGTACTAAAATCAACTTTTCCTATGGGCAGCATGACAGGTGCACCAAAAAGGAGAGTAATGGAATTGATAGAAAAATATGAACGTACTAAACGCGGAATATTTTCAGGCACGATTGGATATATATCTCCTCAGAAAGATTATGATTTTAATGTTGTAATCCGCAGCATAATGTACAATAAAGAGAGTAACTATATTTCCTATCAAACTGGCAGCGCCATTACTTTTTATTCTGACCCCAAAGCCGAATATGAAGAGTGCTTATTAAAAGCTGAAGCTATTAAAGATGTTCTTGCAGGATAACGTCCTTCAAGATTTTATTTATTCTTACGATTTGAAGAAAAGAGATAAAATCATTTATACTTTAAGCGCTAAAGCTTACTTTATAATACTTGTTATCCCAGCCAAAAGATGCTGAACAGACTCGCTGAGAATTGTGTTTTTCTTACTTCCAAAAAGGATGATCTTGTCAACAGGTAAGCGCATAGTGTAAATATTTCCTGCAAGTATTAATTTATCAAAATTTGGATTGAGCTTGTTAAAGAGCGCTATATCCATTCCAAGATTTTTTGCTACTATTAATGAAAGGTATTTACCCGCAACTTCGATTGTACTTGTATTTGAGCGTTCGTCTTCGGATACAGGTAATTTTCTCGACTCTATAGCAACCGCATTTAAGTTATAGTCCTGAACTTCATCAGCAGTCATGGTAGTCAATCCTCCGCTTCCCTCAAATATATAATGTGTACCAATAAATCTTTTCACGTGGTTACGGGTTTCCAAAGGCAAGTATGACTGCAGATCCCAGAAATTGAAACTTCCGCTTTTCTTTATTGCTTGTTTTAATCTGCCGGCTCCGCAATTATAAGCAGCGATCACTAACAGCCAATCATTAAACTGACTATATAAATCTCTAAGTATTTTAGAAGCAGCGTGTGTACTTTTCTTAAAGTTAGTCCTTTCATCTACCCTGCCATTAACCGTAAGACCTCTGCTCCGTGCTTCTGATGGCATAATTTGCCAGGGACCAACTGCTCCCGCCACCGAAACTGAATGGGGAATTAAATCAGATTCGATTACCGACAAATACTTTAATTCTTTAGGAAGGCCATACACGTTGAAGATGCCGTCATACATATCAAAGTACGGTTTACCCCAAATCTTCATCTTTTCAAGACTCTCTCCCGATCTGCGGATATACTCCTGAACAAATGGTATTGCTTTTGGATTTATCTGGGTAACGTAAGGTCTGGCGGGATCAAAGGTAATAGTCGAGAAAAGACTTTTAAATCCGTACTTATCCGTTTCCGTTTTCTCTTTAAGGGAATTTTTAATGTCTCCGTCGTTTGCTTCGATTTTAAAAGCAGAACCTCCAATTCCAAGCATTAAGAAAACTGTACTTACTGATACTGATTTTACGAGCCGACGAAGCTTAATAGAAATTTTCACATTTTTCATGAAGTTCATTACGAATGTTTAGTTATTGAAATCGGTTTATAAAAGGATAGGAGGGGCGTTAATAATCCAGCACTCATGCTGGTTGCCGCCCGGATAGTTTCGTTAGTAGGTTGGAAAGGCGGAGCAAAAGTAGGTCATTTTGTTGAGACGTCATTAGCTGCAGACCAAAGGGCAGCCCTTCTTTTGTGTTAAATAACGGAATAGAAATACCGGGAATGCCGACTAAGTTTGCATAAACAGTATAAATATCTGCAAGGAACATTTCGATTGGGTCGTTCTTTTTTTCGCCGAGCTTAAAAGCCGGAGTGGGAACGGTAGGTAAAATAATGGCATCGAAATCTTTGAAAAGTTCCTGAGTTTTTAAAGTTAAAAGCTTCCTGACTTGTTGAGCTTTTGTAAAATAAGCATCAAAATATCCTGCGCTTAAAACGAACGTTCCTAATAAAATCCGGCGTTTTACCTCTGGTCCGAAGGCTTTACTTCTTGTTTGTTTATAGAGGGTAGTTATATCTTCCGTGTTTTGTGTACTTCTTGCTCCATACTTAATTCCATCATACCTTGATAGATTGCTGCTTGCTTCGGCAGTAGTAAGTACATAATAAGCAGGTACAATGTAATCAAGCAGATCAAACTCTACAGGAGCTACTGTATGTCCTTCAACTTTCAGGCTTTCAATAAATTGTTGGATAGAAGAAGCTATTTGCGGATCCAGGCTTGAGTGTTCTAAAGCATTTGAAAAATAACAAAAGCGGTATTTATTTTCCTGAGTCCCAATCGGCTCTTTAAGGAGATAATTTTGAAAAACTGTACTATCAAATTCATCCTGCCCCGCTATTACCTTAAGCACTGTTTGCACATCTTCTACACAACAAGCTAATATTCCAATTTGATCGAAAGATGATGCATAAGCTATTAAACCATACCTTGATATAGTGCCATACGAGGGTTTAAAACCAACAATGCCACAAAAGTCAGCCGGTTGTCTTACGGAACCACCTGTATCGCTGCCCAAACTAATCATGCACATCCCTGCCTGAACCGCTACTGCCGAACCCCCTGATGACCCGCCGGGAACCCTTTCTTCATCTATCGCATTTTTAACAGCACCGTAAGCAGAATTTTCATTGCTGCTGCCCATTGCAAATTCATCACAATTTTGACGGCCTACTATTATAGCGCCTTCATCCAATATTTTTTGGGTAGCCGTAGCACTATAAACAGAAGTAAAATTTTCAAGGATCTTTGAGGATGCAGAAAGCTTATGGTCTTTATAACATATTACATCTTTAATACCAATTACCACGCCATGCAATTTACCAAGTGGGTGGCCCATTTCTCTCAATAAATCAAGTTGGAGTGCTTTTTCTAAAGCTTCGTCTGCAAAAACCTCGAGCCATACATTCAAATGTGCTGACACAGAAATCTTTTGCAAATAATACTCAACAGCCTCAACACAAGTTGTTCGGCCATTCAGTAAATTGGTATGATAATTCTGAATAGAATTGTAACTAAACAAAACAGATATGCGAAAGCTTAGAGCCTATGGTTGAATAGTGGTGCTTGTAGTAGTAGTTTTTTTAACTTCTTTATCGCTAATGCCCTCTTCAATCTCTTTCTTTACATTCTCTTTTGCGTCATTAAATTCTCTAATGCCTTTGCCTAATCCTCTCATGAATTCAGGAATTTTACGTCCGCCGAACAATATTAATACAGCAAGAACAATTAAAATCCACTCGCTTCCTCCGGGCATTCCAAATAATAAATTAGTAAACATATGGTGTGTTTTAGGACTACAAAAATATGAGTATAAAATGGTTAATAGTAAAAATCTTACTATTAAAATGGGTTTAAAGTTAGGGTAAGGTTTTAAATAAAAAACGGAAACGCAGAGTTTCCGTTACCAATATTAACAAACTTCTATTAATATCTTTTTTCTTTAATCCTTGCACTCTTGCCACTTCTTTCGCGAAGGTAAAAGAGTTTTGCTCTGCGAACTTTACCGACTTTATTCAATACAATTGAGTCAACATTAGGAGAATTCACAGGAAAAAGTCTTTCGACGCCTACACCATCCGAAATTTTTCTTACAGTAAAAGTTGCAGTAGCTCCATTTCCCTGGCGTTTGATTACATCGCCTTTAAAGGACTGAATCCTTTCTTTATTACCTTCAATAATTTTATAGTTAACAGTAATATTGTCTCCTGCTTTAAATTTAGGCACTTGTTTAACAGCGGTTAGTTGCTCATGCACGTAGTCTATTGCGTTCATATCAAAATGATTTTGCGGACGGCAAAAGTAAGGTGAACAATTTAATTATCAAAAAAGCTTTTAAATTCCTGTTAGAAGATATGACGCGGAAAGGAATAATTTAAGGTAAACGATGATTTATTGTAATATTCAAAATGCGCTGTACATCAATCGACACTATTTATGTTCTAATTAAATCTTGAACTTACGATTAACTCCTTACTCCCATTGATGTATTTATAAAAGCCTTCTCCTGATTTTACACCCTTGTACCCCGCCATAACCATATTAACAAGTAAAGGACACGGAGAATATTTCTGGTTTCCAAAGCCCTGATATAAAACATTTAAAATACTTAAACAAACATCCAACCCAATAAAATCAGCTAACTGTAATGGTCCCATCGGGTGTGCCATTCCAAGCTTCATTACCGTATCAATTTCTTCAACACCTGCCACACCTTCGTACAAACTATATATAGCTTCATTAATCATCGGCATTAAAATTCGGTTTGCAATAAAGCCTGGGTAATCATTTACTACACACGGTACTTTGTCCAGCGTTTTGCTTAATTCAACAATATTATTTGTTACCTCTCTATCTGTTGCATAGCCATTTATGATCTCTACTAATTTCATTACGGGAACAGGGTTCATAAAATGCATACCTATAACCAGTTCAGGTCTTTTTGTTGCTGATCCGATTTTAGTAATAGAGATGGAGGAGGTGTTTGTAGCAAGAATACAACCGGCAGGAGCAAACTCATCAAGTTGGTTAAATATTTTAAGCTTTAAATCAATGTTTTCTGTAGCACTTTCTATAACCAGCTCCGCATTTTCTACGCCTTCGTTTATAAAGGTAGAAGTGGTTAAATTAGCGAGTGTTGTTTGTTTTAAACTTTCGGCAATTGTTCCTTTTGAAATTTGCCGGTCAAGGTTCTTACCTATGGTTTTAATAGCTTTTTCTAATTGTTCCTGTGAAACGTCTATAAGTTTTACAGTAAACCCTTTTTGAGCGAACACATGTGCTATCCCATTGCCCATTGTGCCGGCACCAATAACAGAGACTGTCTGAATCATGATTTATAGGATTTTTGGCTGAACCTGATTAGGGGATTTATAGGATCAGCAGGACGGATAAGCACAAATGTAAATGTTCAGATCATACTTAAACCTCTTTAAATAATTACCCGCAAATGTAAGAGGTTCACGGATATAGGACGTTTAAAGACAATAAGTTCTTTGTTCCTCTCTCATGCAGGGAGAGGCCAGGTGAGGGTTACTTGCTCTTAAAATCTCCCCGCTTCCAAGCCTTAATAAACTCGGACCAGGCAAAGGGGTTAAGAATATTCATTGGAGGAGTTTGGCCCGCATAATAGGTTCGGTTAGCAGTTTGTTTTAAGGCGTAGTTGGTTGCTTCCCTTCCATCTGAAGGTAAGGTTCTCATTAGAACACGTCGTTTTGCTTCCGAAGTATTTTGACGCGCTATTTCATACTGATCATCAGGAATGCGAGTGTTTACAAAATCCCTTTCAAACTGCGCTCTGGAAGGGCGGGGTTTTAATATAGTAGCGGGCAGGTAAAAAGTATCTGTAACCATTAATTGTATAACACTGTACTGGTTACCTTCAAGCTTTGTTGGTATCTCGATAAGTTTTGGTTTAAAGCCAACACTTGTAAACTCAACTTCGTTACCTTTTAATACAACAATGGAAAAAACACCCTGCTCATTCGTCATCGTTCCGCGGGTAGTTCCTTTAATAACCACACTAACGGAAGGTAACGCACGAAGGCTGTCGGCAGTCATAACTACTCCATACAGTTGTACTACACTGTCCTGCACACGCTCAAACTGAGCAAACAAACGAAGTGGGGAAAGACAAATAAATAAAATAAAGTATCGTAAAGTTTTACTCATTCAATCGTTTAGTTGGAGGTAATATTCTTTTTACTATAACTACCGTTTGTATCAAGCAATAATAATTCGTGCTCCTTCATAAACAATCTATACAAAGTTTGCTTCTTAACAAATTGCTTAACCTCTTAAACAAAGTAAGTCACTCAATAGTTAACTTTACAGTTCAATTTTTTATTTAACAAAAACTTTAGTGATGACGGAGAATGATATTTTGAAGGCGTTAAGCAATGTTCAGGAACCTGACCTTGGCAAAGACCTGGTAACGCTGAACATGGTGAAAGATATACAGATCGAAGGCAATTATGTTTCCTTCACTGTGGTACTTACAACTCCTGCATGCCCGCTGAAAGACATGATAAAAAACGCGTGCATTAATGCAGTAAAGCTATTGGTAAATAAAGAGGCTGTGGTAAATGTGAAGTTTGAATCTAACACAACAAGTAACCGCACAGATCCAAAAAGTATATTACCAAAAGTTAGAAATATTATAGCAGTAGTAAGCGGAAAGGGTGGAGTGGGGAAAAGTACTGTTGCTGCTAATCTTGCATTGGCGTTAAGCAACGGCGGAGCAAAGGTTGGATTGATGGATGCAGATATTTACGGACCGAGTGTGCCGATAATGTTTGGTGTTCGCGGCGAAAGGCCCATGATGAAAGAGGTGAATGGAAAAGGGATGATCGTTCCATTGGAGCGTTATGGGATTAAATTGCTCAGCATAGGTTTACTCGTAGATGAAAAAAGTGCTGTTGTTTGGCGTGGCCCGATGGCAAGCAGCGCTATTAAACAATTTGTGACCGACGTATTATGGGAGGAGCTCGATTATCTTGTTATAGATATGCCACCTGGAACAGGAGATATACATTTAACACTGGTACAAACTGTTCCTGTCACCGGTGTTGTAGTGGTGACCACTCCGCAGGAGGTTGCATTGGCTGATGCAAAAAAAGGTATAGCTATGTTTGGTCAGGCACAACTGAAAGTTCCAATCATCGGTATTATAGAAAACATGAGTTACTTTACTCCGGCCGAGCTGCCCGATCACCGTTACTATATTTTTGGTAAGGAAGGAGGCAAGCGGCTGGCTGAAGAATATGATATTCCTTTTTTGGGACAGATACCTTTAGTGCAAAGCATACGCGAAGGCGGAGACCAGGGTATCCCGGTTATGATGAGCGATGATGAGATTAGTAAGAAAGCCTTCGCAGAATTTGCTGCGGCTGCTGCGCGAAGCATCTCGATGCGTAATGCAAATATGAGCGCTACAGAAGTTGCCGAAGTGGTGGAAGAGGTTGGGCTGGCGAGTAAGGTGTAGGTTCAGGCACTAGGTCATTTGGTCAATAAGTCATTAAGGCAATAAGTCAATAGGTTAAGGTGTCTGTAACTGCCCTTGTCATAGTTTTTATTGTATGGATAAATGGTATCACAATTTGTGGTACCAGCTGACAACCTCTTTATCTCCTTCTCTCTATTTCATTTGTTAGCCAAACTTCCTACTTTCGCTCTTATGTACAACCTCCCTTACTACAAAGCTGACGATGACAGGCAGGTAATGGACTTCATGCATGAAAACCCCTTTATTATTTTAACAGGATGCGATTTAGAAAACAAACCTGTTGCCACACAAGTACCCGTACTGGTAGAAGAAAAAGAAGGCGAAGTGTATCTTCAGGGGCATATGATGAAGCAAACAGATCATCATAAAGCCTTTGTTCAAAATGCAAATGTGCTCGCCATTTTTACTGGTCCACATACTTATGTAAGTGCAAGCTGGTACAGCAATCAAAAGCAAGGCAGTACATGGAATTACCTGACTGTTCATGCAAAAGGCGTTATTCATTTTTTAGATGAAGAAGCGCTATTAGATGTTTTAAAAAGAACAACTGCCCGTTTCGAGAACAATGTTAACTCTCCTTCACTTGTTGAACATCTTGATCCTGCTTACATAGAAAGGTTAATAAAAGCTATTGTTGCTTTTGAGATAAGGGTTAAAGAAGTGGATCATGTTTTTAAGCTTAGTCAAAACAGGGATGAAGAGAGTTATGAAAACATAATATCTGAACTGCAAAAAGGTGATAGTGAAGCAAAGCAGGTTGCAGAAATAATGCAGCAAAGAAAATCCTAATGCATTTGTTTTCCCATTCTTAAAATTCCATGTCCTAATACGGCCCTCACCCTTTTATAAAAGCTGACAACTTGCATGAACAGAACCCAACTTGTAGATCAAATACAACAAAAAAAGAATTATTTATGCGTTGGATTAGACACTGATATTACCAGGCTCCCCAAACATCTTCAATCACATTCAAATGGAGTTTTCGAATTTAATAAAGCAATCATTGATGCTACAAAAGATTTATGTGTAAGCTATAAAATCAATACTGCATTTTATGAAGCTATAGGTATTAAAGGATGGGAAGCACTTGAGCAGACTGTACATTATATTCCTGGGACGCATTTAAAAATCGCTGATGCCAAGCGTGGTGATATTGGTAATACATCTGCACAATACGCAAAGACTTTTTTTGAGATCTATGGCTTTGATGCAGTAACGGTAGCCCCTTATATGGGCGAGGACAGCATCAGGCCTTTTTTAGACTATGAAGATAAATGGACGATCGTATTAGGATTGACTTCGAATAAGGGAAGCAAAGATTTTCAGCAGTTGATAACAAAAGCAGAAGGAACAGGCGAGAGTTTTTTTTATAATGCAGTAATGAACAAAGTTGCCTTATGGGGAACACCTGACAATTTGATGTTTGTTGTTGGAGCTACTAAAGCCGAACAATTACAAAGCATCCGACACACATTTCCGGATTACTTTTTCTTACTGCCGGGAGTAGGCTTCCAGGGAGGAAGTTTAGAGGAAGTTTCGAAGGCGGCATTAACAAAAGATGGAGGCATATTAGTGAATGCAAGCAGGGCTATCATTTATGCGGGTAAGGGCGAAAACTTTGCAGAGGAAGCAGCGGTGGTAGCTTTGGGATATGCACAGGAAATGAAGCAATTATTGCTCAATCCGTCAGCCTAAAACTCATCCCTCAATATCTCGTAAAACCTATACACATCTTCGTACGAACAATACATAGGAGCAGGGGCAACACGAATAACACCAGGCTCACGATAATCAACAATAATTCCTTTTTCAATCATCTTATCATGAATTGCCCTTCCCTGTTCTTTAAAGTATAAAGAAAGCTGGGCGCCACGGCCTTCGGGGTCAGCAGGTGTAATTATTTCAAAATTGATATTCTTCAATTGTTGCAACAGAAATTCAAGCCACGCCGTAAGGCTAACGCTTTTTGCCCGCAGGTTTTCCATACCTGCTTCTTCAAATAATTCGAGCGAAGCTTTTAGCGAAACCATGTTTAATATTTGTGCAGTGCTGATGTTCCAGCCGCTTGCGTTAGACTTTGCTTTAAACCCTTTTTCCATCTTAAACCTGCCCTCTTCATCGTTACCCCACCAGCCGCCAAGTCTCGCCGTAGCTGGATCAGACGCATAACGCTCATGCACATAAACCCCACCAACTGCACCGGGACCACCATTTAAATATTTGTAACTGCACCACACGGCAAAGTCAACATTCCAATCATGTAATTGTAAAGGCGCATTTCCTGCGGCATGGGCCAGGTCGAAGGCGGCAATTGCCCCTGCTTTTTGTGTAGCCGCAGTTATCGCTTTCATATCAAATAACTGGCCCGTGTAATAATTTATTCCGCCTAACAAAACGAGTGCAAGCTCATTTGAGTGTTCTTCGATACCTGCAAGTATGTCGTCTGTTCGCAGTAACTTCTCACCTTCGCGAGGCTTTAATTCAATAACAGACTTATCGGGTGAAAAGCCATGATAGATAACTTGTGTTTCTGCCGCATACTGATCTGAAGGGAAAGCACCGGCTTCCATAATAATCTTAAAACGGGTCGCCGTCGGACGGTAAAACGTAAGCATTAACAGATGAAGATTTACAGTCAGGCTGTTCATCACGGTAACTTCATCTTCTTTTGCACCAACAATGTTTGCAAGGGCAGGTTTAAAATATTCCTGGTAATACATCCATGGATTTTTGGCCTTCAAAAAACCACTGATGCCCAAATTCTTCCAGTCGTTAAGTTCCTGCTGTACTGCTGCTTCTACGTTCCTCGGCTGCAGCCCTAAAGAATTCCCGCAAAAATAAATCACATTTTTGCCGTTAGCCTGGGGATAGTGAAACTCATCCTTAAAGCGTGCTAATTCATCCTGTTGATCTAAAGATTGTGCAAATGATAATGTTGCTTCAAAACTTATATTGTCCATCTGATTTAATTCCTCAACGTTTTATTTAAATAAACAATTCTTCCCTGTCATCCATGGCTGCACCTCGTAAGTAAGGCGCCCGGAAACAATAGCAGGATCAGTTTTTACAAGCGCTTCGGCTTCTTCTTTTGTAGCACATTTCAATATAAAAATTCCCCGCCAGTTTGCATCTTCCATAAAAGGACCAGCTACGATAAGCTTACCACTGTTTGCAAGTTTTGTAATGTTAGCCATATGTCCCTCCTGAATTTTTGCAGCAGTTAGGCTATCGTGGGTTCGGTTTGGTCCTTTAATTAGCATGACAAAAAAGAGGTTAATAGGTTCAAACTTTTCTTGTTGTATTGGCTTAGTAGCACCTTCAGTTTTTCGAACCGGTTCGCTTTTCAAAACATTGCTTTGAGCAAATAAGGCTAATGGCAACAGCAATACTATGACAGGCAAAAGCTTCTTCATACTAAGATTTTTTCTATTGTTCTAAAAGAGAAAATTACAAACAATCAACTTAACATTTAGCGTATAAAATTTTTATTGTAAAGGCAATTATTTTTGAAGGGGTATTGTTTTTATAAAAAACATTTTTCCAATTACATTTGTTTGGATTACAGCTTTGACAGGAACCTAATAAAAAGGACTGTAATGTGAGAGGTGGATCATTGAAATTGTAACTTCGAAGAATGTATCTTACTCGATTCCTGTAAATTCAAAAACCAAATAAATCCCGGTTCAGACAATAGCGCGTTCAAATAGTTTAAACAATAAGCATGGGCTCTAAAACAGATCTTTTTCAATCGCCTGATTATTACCAGTTAGATGAACTATTAAGTGAAGAGCAAAAGATGGTTCGGGAAACCGTTCGCACTTATGTGAAGAAAGAGATCAGTCCAATAATTGAAGATTATGCTCAGCGGGCCGAGTTTCCTTATCAGATTGTAAAACAGTTGGGAGACATAGGATGTTTTGGTCCCACAATACCCGTAGAATACGGCGGAGGCGGAATGGATTATATAAGTTATGGATTGATGATGCAGGAACTTGAGCGTGGCGATAGCGGTGTAAGATCCACCGCATCGGTACAAGGTTCGTTGGTTATGTTTCCAATTTATGCTTATGGAAGCGAGGAACAGAAGCAAAAATATCTACACAAACTTGGCACCGGCGAATTTTTGGGCTGCTTCGGTTTAACAGAGCCCGATCATGGAAGTGACCCTGCCGGTATGACCACTAATATAAGAGATGCGGGTGATGACGTTATTTTAAATGGTGCAAAAATGTGGATTAGCAATGCGCCTTTTTCGCAGGTGGCGGTTGTATGGGCAAAGGATGAAAGCGGCGATATAAGAGGATTAATTGTTGAACGCGGCATGGAAGGGTTCACCACCCCAACAACACACGGTAAATGGAGCTTGCGTGCAAGTGCGACCGGTGAGTTGGTATTTGATAATGTAAGGGTTCCTAAACAAAATATATTTCCAGGTGTAAAGGGATTGAAAGGTCCGTTAGGTTGTCTTAGTAAAGCTCGTTATGGAATTGCGTGGGGCGCATTAGGTGCAGCAATGGACTGTTATGATACCGCTTTAAGATACAGTAAAGAAAGAGTTCAGTTCGACAGGCCTATCGGTGGTTTTCAACTGCAGCAAAAGAAGCTGGCAGAGATGATAACAGAGATAACTAAAGCGCAGTTAATGGTATGGCGTCTGGGAACTTTGATGAATGAGAACAGGGCAACGGCGGCCCAAATTTCGATGGCAAAAAGAAACAGTTGCGAAGTAGCAGCTAATATCGCACGGGAAGCCAGGCAAATGCTGGGAGGTATGGGAATAACAGGCGAGTATAGTATTATGCGCCACATGATGAACCTTGAAAGTGTAATTACTTATGAAGGAACCCATGATGTGCATTTGCTAATAACCGGCATGGATGTAACGGGGTTGAATGCGTTTAAGTAATACCATAAATCGGTGATAATGGTTTCTCCGCTACAGGGGAATACAAGAGCTTTTAAGTAAATTGTGTATAAAATTTAAGAACATGGATTATCAAGTTAACGAGTGGATAGAAGTTCGTTCCGATGTTATGGGGGGCAAACCGGTGCTTAAAGGAACACGGTTAGATGTTGAAACTGTGATTAGTCATTTATTAGCAGGAGACAGCGAGGAAGATATTATTGCAGCCTTTCCCTCTCTTACGATTGAATGCATAAACGCCTGCCGCAATTTCGGAATGAAGATGTCGGGAATGAAATATTCTGTTGTGGATTTGAAAAATGCAAAATAGTGGTTCGTTATCTCGTTGATGCCAATCTTCCTCGAACATTTAATCTTTGGAAACTAGTTATGGGTTTAATAAGTCCTTGGTCAATAAGTCAATAAGTCATTAGGTCATTAAGTTGTAGGGTCATAAAATCATTAAGTCATTAGGTCATTATTCACTAGTCATTATTTATTAGGTCCATAAGGTAGTGAGGCATTAGGGTAGTTGGAAATATTTGTGCAGATCATCATCCATCGGAACCTGCTATTTTACCACAATAAAATCATTACTAATTGTGCAAAGCGTACTAAGCCTTAATGGCGTTACTAAGTTCTACGGAAAAATTCAGGCTTTAAATAATGTCTCTTTTAGTGTTCCTGAAGGCAGTGTTTTTGGAATACTTGGTCCTAACGGAAGCGGTAAAACTACTTTGCTTAGTATTGTTTTAGATGTGCTTAAAGCCAATAAAGGATCATATACCTGGATGGGCGGGGAAGATGACGGCGAAGTGAGAAAGAAAATTGGGTCTTTGCTTGAAACTCCTAACTTTTATCACTACCTCTCCGCCGCAGACAACCTTGCAATAACACATGCTATAAGTGGTCGTGGTACCAAAGAAGAAATTGATACAGTGCTGGATAAAGTAGGGCTACTGGCCAGAAAAAAATCTAAGTTTAATACGTACTCCTTAGGCATGAAGCAACGGCTTGCAATAGGGGCCGCTTTATTAGGCAGTCCTAAAGTGCTTGTACTTGACGAGCCAACAAACGGGCTTGATCCCGAGGGAATTGCTGAAATAAGGGAACTTATAAAAAACCTTGCTAAAGAAGGTAACACTATTATAATGGCAAGTCATTTATTGGATGAAGTAGAAAAGGTTTGCACCCATGTAGCTATTCTGAAAAAAGGCACTTTAATAACTACCGGATCAGTTGATGAAGTAATGATTAATGAAGATATAGTTGAGCTTGGAAGCCACGATAAAGCAACCTTGCTTACTGTTTTAAAAACAATGCCGGGATATAATTCAATAAAAGAAGAACTAGGCTTTATTCAACTAACCTTTTCTTTAGGTACGGCAAATCTTTCTGAAATAAATAGTTATTGCTTTAAAAATGGAATTGTCCTAAATCATTTAAGGGTAAAACGCAAAAGTTTAGAAACTAAATTTTTTGAACTTACCAATCAAAATTAACGCTGCTGCAAATCATGTTCACTTTATTAAAAATTGAATGGCTTAAACTTCGACGGTACAAAGCATTTTGGATCTTATTAATATTAAGCCTGGGTTTTTCTTCGGGCTGGAATTACTTTTTAGCAAATAATATAAGAGACAATAAATTAAACTCGGCTGCTAAAAATCCGGTGGCACAAATGCTGCCTAACCCATATGAGCTACCCGGAACGTGGCAAATGGTGTGTTATGTTAATAGCTTTTTCTTGTTAACTCTGGGAATACTAATGATCCTGTTACTAACAAATGAGTATAATTTTAGAACCAACCGTCAAAATATTATTGATGGATTAAGCAGGATACAATTTGCAGTAAGTAAGCTTTTAGTGATGTTTTTATTAGCCATACTCGCAACTATAGTTACATTCATTACAGTCATTTTTGTAGGCAGAGCTGTTTCCGACTCATCAGAAACGTTGTGGGAAAATAGTCATTTCATTGGGTACTTTTTTTTGCAAAGCATCATGTATTTATTGGTAGCGCTTCTTATATCTATGCTGGTTAAGCGAAGCGGACTTGCCATTGGTCTGTATTTTTTTATAATGGTTGCCGACACAATTTTGGGAGGCGTATTAAACAAGTATGTTCACCCGGCAGGTTATTTTTTACCCTTAGAAGGCACGGATTATTTAACTCCCAATCCCTTTCGTAAATTTATTCCGGATGCTAACCGCCCAGGTGATAATGCTATGCTTGCATTTGCTGCTGCATATATCTTATTATTTATCTTTCTCTTTATTAATTATTATAGGAAGGCGGATTTGAAATGAATATTTTTTGGTAAGATCCTTTGTAAGGTTAGTATTATAGCCTTTGTTTATTCCGTCTTTGCGACGGCCTATTTATGCGTAAAGGAAGTTTCAGTAGGATTTTTCGCAAGATCAAATCTTTGTTTCAAACTCACTTAAATAATGCTTTGAAATAGGAATAAGGCATAATTTAGGTGGTTAGATTATAAATTTAAATATGCAGCAAATAGGCCGTAATCTTTATCAAATTAGTTTAGGTGCAGTCAATGTTTTTCTAATTGAAGACAAGGGCTTGACCCTTATTGACACAGGCTATATAAACAGTATGGATAAAATTTTTTCAAAAATTAAGAAAGGAGGTAAAAATCCAGCCGATATTAAACAGGTTATATTAACTCACTCTCATCCTGACCACGCAGGAAGTGCAGCCGAAATCAAAAAAAGTCTTGGTGTTCCTTTGCTCGCCCATTATGACGATGCCAACTTAATCGAAAAAGGTATTGCGGGGCGAACACCTATGCATCTTTCTCCAGGCATTATCAACTGGCTTCTATTTAATATTTTTATCAAGCGTGTTAGCAATTCCATTGAACCTGCACATATTAAAGAGAAATTAAAAGACCAGGATATTATTCCTGTTGCAGGGGGCATACAGGTAATTCATACGCCAGGGCATTCTGCCGGCCATATTTGTTTACTTATAAAGAATGAAGGCGTTTTAATTGCCGGTGATATTTGTGCAAATGTCGCTGGCCTTGGATTAAGTCCTGTTTATGAAGACAGAGCAGTAGGTATAAACAGTATTCTAAAAGCAGCAGCACTGGATTTTGATAAAGCTGTATTTGGTCATGGAGGTCCTGTACAAAAAGGGGCAAATAGAAAGCTAAAAGAAAAATTTTTACCCCTAACAGCAGCGCTTAAATAGGAGGTTGAACAATAGAACCGAAAAAGTTGCTAATGGCGGACAAAAAGTTAAATGGCAGATTCAATATCAAGAATAAAAGTCGCGGGCTATATAATGCTGTTGTAAAAGTGCAATTATCCCTACCTCTTCTTTATAATTAAATCCTCCAAAGCTGCTTCTATATCAGGATACAAAAAACTAAAACCTGTTGCCTGTATCTTATCGCAACTAACTGTAGCACTTTTTAAAACCTCAACACTCATTTCACCGAGCATTAACTTTAAAACGAAAACAGGAACATGAAGCGGAACGAAAAAACGACCTTTCATTTTTTGTGCTAAACTGAATGTAAGTTCTTTATTTCTTACAGGGATTGGTGCTACTGCATTATACGCTCCATGCAGTGCTTCGTTTTCTATGGCATATATAAATAATCTGCACAAGTCTTCAATATGTATCCAGCTTACTACCTGTTTACCGCTTCCTAAAATTCCTGCTATGCCAAATTGTACGGGTTTTTTAAATTCAGCAAGTGCCCCACCGTCATTGCTTAAAACAATACCGGTTCTGAGTTTTACTAATCGTATCCCGGTTTGTTCTGCAGGGTTAATGCTTTCTTCCCAAAGCCGGCACGTTTCTCCTAAAAACTTAGTGTCTGAGGCGTCTTCTTCAGAAAATGCTTTTTTCTTCGGCTTGAGGTTTTCATCATCTCCGTACCAGCCAATGGCTGAAGCGCTGATAACTGCTTTTACTTTATTAGGGGTTTGCGTAAGTGCTTTAATTAATAACTTGCTGCTTTCGGTGCGGCTTTCAACTATTTCTTTTTTCCGCTCTTCAGTCCATCTTTTATCTGCAACTCCTGCACCTGCCAAATGAATAATGTAATCTGCTTTAGCTATTGCGTTACTGTCTATAGTCTGTGCCTTTACATCCCATGTTGCGTATAAAATATTTTTTTGTGTAGAAGGCTTTGGTGTTCTGCTTACAATAATCACTTCATGCCCCTGTGCAACAAGTTGCGGCGTAAGTTCAGAGCCGATCAGGCCGCTTCCGCCGGTTATAACTATTGTGGACATTGTTAGTTTGGAGTTTGCGGTTTGTAGTTGTACCAGTTGACAGGTGATAGACGACGGCTGGCGGATGACCGGCAGCGTGACCAATGACTATATGACCTAATGACTATAATGTCTCGATGACCAATGACCTTAAAGACTCTGTTGCCTAATGAACTATAATGTCTCGATGGCCCAACGACTAACGACCCGTTGCCTCAATCACTTTTTCAATCCTTACCATTTTGCCTATTTCATTCACTCCTTCCAGGATAACTCTGAAGGATTTTGAAATATCGTTATTATAAAACTCCAGCCTTACTTTTTGGCGTCCGGGGCCTGTTAATACAGCAGGATTCCAAAAGAGAGTTGAACGATAATCAGCAACTACATCGCTCGAAGAATTCCGTGAGGCATAATCGGGCGAATAGAATTGTTTGTTGGAAGAATAGCCAACAACAACTGTAGAATTTAAACCTTTACCAGCAGGCATTTGTACGTCGCCACCTCTCCGGGTATAAACCGCAATGGCTCCTCCGGCTCCTCCGCCCATCGCTCCCATAAAAGGAGGCCTGATAACTTTTACATAAGCAATGTCGTTTACAGAGAGAGAGGAAAGTCTTTCAGGATCGGCCTGCATTTCATCTATAAATAACGATGTTTGACTGCCCCGCCAGCTTACCGATGCACTGCCACCACCCCGGCTAATTTGCAAGCCGGGAACTCTTCCCTGCAAAAAAGAAAAAATGTCCTGGGCGTAAGAGTTCGCATCACTTGTAAAATCGAAGTTGTAACCATCGGTGTTTCTAAACATGCCACTGGCATACTTTTCATCTAATTTTTCCAGCGGGCTTTTTACTCTTGTTTTTACTGTTACATTTTCCAAAACATTTCCTTTAGGGTCAAACTTACTTCCAAATTTTGTTAACTGGTCTGCAAGAAAACGGGTGCGGTTTAAAATGCCCGTATCCTTATTTTGAAAATACCAGGGGCGTGAAAGCATATTTATTTTCCTGGAGCCTTTATAGAAATTATTGTCGAAGAAAACACTTGCTCTGTCTTTCAGTTTTCTGTCTTTGGTAAAGTCGTAATACAGTTTTATGGTATCGAAGAATAGCGCATTGTTAATAGAGAACTGATCTTTACCTGTTTTAGGAATGCTTAAAAAGTGAGAAGACGAGTCGGTGCCTTTAACAATGGCAAAAATCTCTTCATCCTGCCTTAAAGGGGAAGCGCTTGAAATTCCAAAAATTTTTGCATTAAGGCTTAAAGCAGGATCATTGGGAAACTTTAAAACCGGTTTCTTTCCGGCGGCTAAATCACTCCAGTTATAGCGGCGCCAGCCATGTGTTAGCAGTACAAGATCAAGATGGGCAGCAATGCTGTCAGAATTATTTGAAAAATAATAAGTGGGGTTATGGACGTATCCTTTTATGTCGCCCGTTAGCAGAAGTCTCGAGATAATATTGTCGTCATTTTTTTGCCGGCCTAACGACGCATCTGTAACAGCAATAGAAAGATTGGATAATAACGTATCACCAACTTCAACTTCAAGTGTGTTCTTTGCCCGGATATTTGTGTTGATCTCCGGTGCATTCACCTTTGCTTCGAAAGTGTAATTGTTATTGTTAATCATCACAATCCTTTCAACAATCGGCTCCCATGTTTCTGAAAAAACTGTTACGGTTAAAATACCCGAAGGGAAATTATCTGTGCTTATTGCGCCACTTGTAAAGGCCACATTCTGAAGCGAAACTTTTGCTCTGTAAACTTTCTGCTGCCCTAACTGCGCAACTATATAAACTGTTTTCCAAGCTTCAGGCACTTCATTCGTTCTGTTTAGAACATAAACTTTCTTTTTGCCGGCGCCAGGCATGTGCATTATTAGTCCCTGGTTTTTTGCTGCAGGCAAGGCTGTTGTTTGTTGTGTTCCTGACGGATCCGTCCACACTGCATTATACGTTTCACCTGCTTCAGGTGTAAGTTTAAAAGTTCCCATACCATCGTGCTTACTTGCGAAAGGAGTAACCACTTTGCCTTTACTATTTACAATATTTCCTTTTGCAACTACAGGCAAACCATAATTGTCGTTTGCTTTAAACGCAACTTCAGATTCTAATTGGCTAACAAGATTGCCGCTTTCCGCGAAAAATTGTATAGTTGCTGTGGCAGACTGATTTGCAGAAGTTGTGTTTTTTGCAGCAACACCGTTCTTATCAACAATATTCAATTGCTTTTCGTACACAAAGGCAGTATCAAAATTTAACATCCAGGTTGTATAGCCTCTGAAAATAAGATCGTTTGCAGGAAAATTTTCAGGAATATCAAAGTAGCCCGCTGCTGACGACTCTGTGACGGGGTATACCTTTCGCTGAACTACATTTCCCTGCCTGTCAATTAATTCAGCATAAAAGTTTTTGCTATTATTGGTAAGCTGAAACCCCGAAAGAAGATAACTTTTGAACCATATTGTTTCACCTGCGCGGTATATATCCTTATCAAAATGAACGTGTACTTTTTGTTCGGGTAAATCTTCAGCATACACTTTCATCATCGAATCTATCACCTGGCTATAAACAGTCGTAAACTTAATTATCAGTACGGCAATCAGCAGTGTAAATTTCTTCATCGGTAGTGTAAGGATTGAAGGGAAAAACGAATGTACTAAATGGACTTCGCGTTTTCTGCATTTTAAGAAACATTAAGCAAACATGTTGAGAAAGGGATTATATTTTTTTTCGTGTCCAATAGTTGTTGGCAATCCATGGCCGGGGTAAACAGTAACATCGTCTGGCAAGATAAAGAGTTGCTCCCGTATGCTTTCGAGTAATGTCTCATGTTTCCCTCCTGGTAAATCTGTACGGCCGATACTTTCTTTAAACAGCACATCGCCGCCGATAACAAACTTTTGTTTTTCACAATAAAAACAAATGCTGCCCGGCGAATGACCTGGCGCAAGCAAAACCTTCAGTTCATCTTCGCCGAGAGTAACTACATCGTGTTCCTGCAAAAAATGAAGTTTGCCATCATAATTTTCAAACGGGATCCCCCACATTCTACCTGACTCCGGTGCAAACGATAGCACTATTTCTTCATTTGGATGAAGGAACAACTCCAGCCCATAGTTTTCACTAACCCATTTGTTGCCAAAAACATGATCGAGGTGGCAGTGAGTATTTATAAGTTGAATTACCTGTAGTTGTTTGGTTACAATATAATTTTGAAGCTTTTCTTTTTCTTCTTTAAAATAGCATCCCGGATCAATTATAATGGCATGGCCTGCATCATTGTAAAGAAGGTAGGTATTTTCAGATAGCGGACTAAATGTAAAAAACTGAACAGTGATCATAAACGTATTTTAACATGTATGTTATAAGCTTTTTATGCTAATTTTAAAACTCTAAAGATCGGATATGCAATTTAAAAGTATCAGCAAAAGAATTTTTGCTTTTGTAAGTTTATGTGTTTTAGGTTTCCATGCAATGTCGCAGGTTAATGCAGTAGAATTTGGGAAAAACCGTATTCAGCATAAAAAGTTCACGTGGAAGTTTTATCAATCCTCCAATTTCAATTCATACTTCAACCAGGGTGGTCTTGAACTCGGAAAATTTGTGACACAAGTGGCCGAAGAAGAACTTCGGAGTATTGAAGTGGCAATGGAATACTCCTCACAACGCAGGATAAACATTGTTACTTATAATAGTTATAATGATTACCTAAGCACTAATATTGGTTTAGGCAGCACCGAGATAAACACCGCCGGTGGCCTTACTAAACTTGTAAATAACAAGATGGTTATTTACTTCGATGGTAATCACGCTAATTTAAGAAAGCAAATTCGTGAAGGGATAGCAGGTGTGCTGCTCGATAACCTGCTGTTTGGAGAAGATATAGGTGAATTTGCCAGCAACCAGGCTCTGCTCGATCTGCCTAAATGGTTAACTGACGGTTATGTAAGTTACATAGCAGAACACTGGAGTACTCAAAAGGATGACGAATTGAAAAATGTTATTCTTGGCAGTGATTACAGAAACTTCTACCAGTTTGCTTTTGAGCGGCCGCTTTTAGCAGGTAATGCCTTTTGGTATTATATAGCAGAAAGATATAAGAAAGAAAATGTAACCTACTTTTTATACCTCGCACGCATCTATAAAAACTTAAACAGCGCCTCACAGCGCATTACCAAAAAGAAGTTTAAGGAGCTACTTAAAGATTTTATGTCTTATCAGCAGGATAAGTATTTTAAAGACATCCGCCAACGCCGAAATGTGCCTAAAGGAACGGTTTCAGTAACAGAAGAAATTTCAAAACGCAAAGACTTCTTCCGTTTTCAGGCTAACCCAAACCCGCGTAATAACAGCTATGTTGTTGCTCAATACAACAAAGGAATTTATGGCGTTGGCTACTATGAAAACTTCGAACTGCAAAAAGTGCTGTTGAAGTACGGTGTACGCAGTTTCAAAACAGATATTAATCCAAACTACCCCTTAATGGCCTGGGATGGAAAGGGCACCAGAGTAGCCGTGATATATTGGGAAAGCGGGAAAATAAAAATGTTTGTGTACGATGTAGTTGCGCGATACAAAAGGGACAAGCAGGAGATTGAAGGGTTCGACCAGATTTTGGACGTTAAGTATATGCTTGACCAAAACACTCTTTTATTGTCGGCTGTAAAAAATGGCCATTCAGATATCTTCACTTTCAAAATTGAGGGGGGTAAAGTAGAACAGCTTACCAACGATGTGTACGATGACCTGGATGCAACTTTGGTTTCGTTTCCTAATAAAACCGGTATCATTTTTTCCAGCAACCGTCCTTCTCCTGACGCGCCGAACGCTGATACCGTATTGCCAGGCAAAAACAGGTATAATATCTTTCTGCTCGATTATTTAACCAAACAGCAAATAAGCCAGTTAAGCAATCTTAAATACGGTAACGCACGGTTCCCGATGCAGTACAACGTTAACCACTTTACATATGTTTCAGACGAAAGTGGTATTGCAAACCGTTGGGCCGGCTTCTTCACTACCGAAAGGGAAGGATTGGATACTTTGTTTTATATAGGTGATGAGATATTACGAAATCCATCTGACAAAGAGCTGGATTCAACAATGGTAGCATGGCAAAAAAATGCGCCTGACAGTATTAGCATGTTTCAGGTTACAAAAGACTCTACTTATACATTTCCCATAACAAACTATCAAAGCAGTTTACTTGAAACCCGTATTGCCGGCGATAGGGGACAGGTAAGTGAGGTAACCCGCCAGGGAGACTATAAGTTCTTATACAAGCTGCGGGTTGATTCCATTGCATTACGTAAGCGCAACGTTAATGCAAGGCCGACGGAATATATGAAAAAAATTATTTCAGAAAGGAAAGCTGAAGAAGGAAAGGCAACTATTTATCAACCTGCCGATACTGCGACTGTTAGGTCGGGCAACGTTTTCCAGAATGAATTTGAGAACGAAAAGAGAGACTCCTCCAATTCCGCTAATTCTTTTGAAGGGCCTAAAAATACCGTTTTACAGGATGCCAAGCTTTATAATTACAAATGGAAGTTTAGCAACGATTATATAATAAGCGGAGTAACAAATAATATTCTCATTAACCGTTACCAACCTTATGCCGGTGGTTCGGGGCCAATCCAGTTAGGCAACGGTTCAAATCTAAACTTCACTTTTAGAGCAAGCGTAAGCGACCTTATGGAGGACATCCGGTTTCTTGGAGGGTTTAGATTAGGCACTAATCTTCGGGATAACGATTATCTTTTAGGCTTTCAAAATTTCAGAAAACGTTTTGACTGGGGAGTGAATCATTACCGCACCAGCGATCATAACATAGCTTTAGGTGAAAATTCAGGAGATGCTTATAATGCCCAATTAAATACAACCCTTACACAATTCAATGGCTCATATCCTCTTAATGAGATTAAAAGCCTTCGTGCTATCCTTGGTTATAGAAGGGATAAATACATTGTAAAGGCGTTTCATAACGGGCCTAATTTGCCCGACCGCGTTGGTCTTGCGTACCCTAACATCTTAACGCAGTATGCAATTGGAAGACTTGAGTACGTGCATGATAATACCATCAATCCCACACAGAACATTTGGCATGGCTTACGGTATAAAGTGTATATGGACTTAAACATGCCTATAAAAGATCCTGTACATAAAGGTAAATACACCTACAACTTCGGCTTCGACGCACGTAATTATTTACCTATCTATCGCAACTTTATATGGGCTACCCGTGCCGCTGCTGATTTTAGCTGGGGAAATCAAAAACTGATATATTATGCCGGAGGGGTAGATGGCTGGCTGAACCCGAAGTTCAATGATATTAACAGGCCCGCGCCTGACCAGGATTATGCTTTTCAAACGTTGGCCGTAAATCTTAGGGGCTTTCCTCAAAATGTTTCTAACGGAAACAATGCTATCATCCTTAACAGTGAGTTAAGATTACCAGTGTTTTCTACTTTAGTCAATAAGCCTATAAATAATGCTTTTTTACGCAATTTCCAGTTAGTTCAGTTTCTTGATTTGGGAAGTGCCTGGAACGGATCTTATGGTAAAATAGTAAGACCGTCGGTTATTTACGGCAGTAATGATCCGAGCAATCCTGTAACACTTAGAGTAAAAGCCGGTGGAATTGGGCCTTTCGCAGGAGGTTATGGTTTTGGAGCGCGCAGTACTTTATTAGGTTATTTCTTAAAGTTTGATGCTGCCTGGCAGCTGAATGGGGTTTTTAAAGGAAAGCCTTACCTGTATTTCGCATTGGGGCTTGACTTTTAAATCGAAACCTGACTTTACCTTATACTGTGAATGCCCGGAACTTAACCGGGCATTTTGCATGTGTCACCATATCTTTTCTTATTTAAATTATTCAAGAAAACATCCGTACCGAGTGTATCCTTTTCTAATACCAGTTCATCTTTAGCAACAAATATGTTGTTATAAAACCTAAAGCCAACATGCTCGCTCTCTTTTTTGTCATAGTGCATTACAGCGCCTTTTGAATTATACACGATGTTATTATAAAATTCCAGGTTTTTAAACTGGTTTTTATCCTTCGAACCGTTCCAGATAAATACCCCTGCACCTGCTCTTGAAACG
>MWYU01000744.1 GCA_002050375.1 Chitinophagales bacterium 62-2 | reverse complement strand
TTGCTGGAAAACTACGTGAAACCAGCCGTTGAAATGGATGGGGGTGCAATACAGTTTAAAAGCTATGACGAAGGTGTGGTAAATTTAATGCTCCAGGGAAGCTGTAGTGGTTGCCCTTCGAGCATGATTACCCTAAAAGCAGGTATTGAAGGAATGATGAAAAGAATGATACCTGAAGTAAAAGAAGTTGTCGCAGAAGCAGAGTAAGAACAGTTATTTTAAAGACAAGAAAAGGCGCTCCTGTATAGAAGCACCCTAACTTTTAAAATTTATTTACCGTCACTCGCATTCATTATAGTTTTTACAGGCTTTACATCCTTTTTCCGTAACCAACCTTCTGAAGTTTTATTTTGGTCGTCAGTGAATACTACGTAAATAAAACCGTTCTTTTCGTCCAGTGCATTTAAGGGAGCATAAGAACGTTTCCAACGGGTGATT
Source organism: Chitinophagales bacterium 62-2 (assembly GCA_002050375.1). Lineage (GTDB taxonomy): Bacteria > Bacteroidota > Bacteroidia > Chitinophagales > Chitinophagaceae > Segetibacter. Next base: position 23,193 of record MWYU01000744.1, on the reverse strand, counting down.
GAATTAGACGAACGCGAATTCTGATTGGGCTGACTATAGAAATACGCTTTTGAAAGTACTTTATACTGTGTTTTAACTATTGACGGTTCCTTTGTCTCTTCCTTATAAGTTGAATTATTTGAATGAGAATAATCGGAAGTCGCCGTAGTTTGAGAGGAGGTGTTGGTTACTTGTTCCGTTGATGATGTACCTGCAGAATTTGCATAAGCGGAAGTATTAGGGTTAGTTTGATTTTCCTCTGTTGTTTCAGCATTATTTATTCCTGATAGCAAACTGTCTCTTTGAGAGATACTCTCTCCCTGGCTTTGTGCATAAGAAGTTGTATTAACTTTTATTGGTTTTGTAGTTGACAGTATATTGCCTTCTTTATCCTCGCCTGTATAAAAAAAATAAGCAGCTACTGCCCCCAAAACAATAACAGAAAGCATTGTAATAAAAGACTTCGAAAGGCCTTTCTTTCTGGGATAAAGAGGTGATTGCTGCTCCTGAGTGACCTGACGATTAGGTGCTTGAAAAACGATCGAAGCCGGCTCTACTTTTTTTCTTTTATTATTAAACATAGGTAGATGAATTTAATAGTATTCCTACTATGGTACTCTTACTATAAATAGCAACTATTGTACCTGAAAGAAAGCGTTCCGATCGAACTAATACATTTTTAGATTTTGAAAGAACAGAATGCAAAAGAACTTGGTAAAAAGGAAGAAGAACAATACTTTTGGCTTCTTCTATAAAAAAAAATAAATATTTATACCACTTCTTTTAATTGTTAATCAACGCATTGAATGAAGTAACATAACAAGAGTAAATAATACAACCAACACAAAACTAATTCTGAATTGAAAAACATTTAATATTTCTTTACAATTCTAATAACACTAAACATTTAATTATGGGAAGAGGCGATAAAAAAACAAAAAAGGGTAAGATTTTTAAGGGCTCCTTTGGAAAGGTTCGACGTGCAAGACCAATCAAAGCAGCAAAAGAAACTACAGCAGCTACAACACCGTCGTAGTTTTTATATAGTACTATTACAGCTTTTTATTCTTAAAAGGAGCACTAATGGAAACTCGTATTATTATTAAGGTGACAGCCTTTCTATCTTCCAGTCTTCGTTCTGTTTACTGTACATTATCCGGTCGTGAAGACGGCTGCTTCGCCCCTGCCAAAACTCCATTTTCTTTGGCTTCACTATATACCCTCCCCAAAAAGGGGGGCGGGGAATAGGGTTAGTATCAAATTTTTTCAGGTAGTTTAAGTAGCTTTCTTCAATAACCTCACGACTGGCAACAGTTGAACTTTGAGCAGATGACCAGGCGCCTATTTTACTTCCCGCGGGTCGTGACTGAAAGTAACTGTCGCTTTCAGCTTCGTTAATTTTCTCAACTGCTCCTTCAATTCTAACCTGACGCTCCAGTTCTTTCCAAAAAAAAACCAGGGCTGCATAAGGATTTCTCTCGAGTTCCTTCCCCTTGTTGCTTTGGTAATTGGTGTAAAAAACAAAGCCATCATTTGTCAAACCCTTAAATAAAACTATTCTTGCAGATGGTCTCCCATCTTCATTACAAGTAGCAAGGGTCATTGCATTTACTTCTGCAATATCACTTTTAACAGCTTCATCCCACCAGACAGAAAATTGTTCTACAGGGTCTTTTTTTAAATCAGCCTCTAACAACGATTTTAATTTATAATCCTTCCTGATGCCTGCAATAGCTTCGTTCATCTGCTAAAGTGTTTGTATAGCAAATGTAACCGAATCACGAAAAGGAACTTAAGAAAAGGGAGGATGAGATGAAGGACAAGTTTGAAAGGAAATAATTTTAGTATGCTTTCAGGCAGCAGTTTCGGTTAAAACCGGGTGCTAAATGAAAAAATGTTACACTCAACTCACGAGTGTTCCTACATCCATTCCCTCCACAACCTGAAGCAATGTTTCAGGAGTATTCATATCAAAAACAATAATGGGAAGATTATTTTCCTGACACAAGGTAAAGGCTGTCATATCCATTACCTTAAGGTTTTTATTTATTACATCGGCAAACGAAATCTTATCAAACCTCCGGGCGTCAGGGTTTTTTTCCGGATCGGCAGTGTAAATACCGTCTACCCGGGTTCCCTTTAAAATAACATCGGCTTTTATTTCGATAGCACGTAACGAACCTGCGGTATCGGTTGTAAAATATGGATTACCGGTACCTGCTCCAAATATAACTACCCGGCCTTTCTCCAGGTGACGGATCGCACGGCGGCGTATGTAAGGTTCAGCAATCTGCTCCATTTTAATGGCGCTTTGTAATCGTGTAAATACGCCAATTTTTTCAAGACCTGCCTGTAAAGCCATGCCATTTATTACTGTTGCAAGCATTCCCATGTAATCACCTTGTGCCCGTTCAATCCCGGTTTCAGCCTCATTCATTCCACGATAAATATTTCCTCCGCCAATTACAATGGCTACCTGCACCCCGAGTTCAACAACCAACTTAATGTCCTGTGCATACTGAGATATAACAGTTGAGTCTAAGCCAAAGCTTTTATTACCCATTAAGGATTCGCCACTTAATTTGAGAAGAATTCGCTTGTATTTGGGCAGCATGTATTTTATTTTTCGTTGCAAAGAAAAACTAAAATGTAATGGTTGAAAAAATAATCTTGTTGCTCTTCCTGCTTATATCTGCAACTGTGTTCAATTAATAATTTCACTAAAACAAATAAAACAAAAAATGAAACCTAAAGTCCCTAAGAAAACAATGAATGAAGAGAAAAGACAATAACAAGTTCAATAAAATATGTAGCTGAAAACCCTGCCGAAAAAAGCTATAAAATATTTTTACCGCTTTTTTAAGGTGTCATTTCCTCGTGGAAACAATGTACCTCTCAACCTATCATCTTAACATTTTCTACTTTAGTAAAAATTATTTTGGCACGCTTTTGAATAATAGAGGTCATACAAGTTGTACATCTATTTTGGCTCTTTGATTAACTGAAAAATTTACTGAACGATAGATGTAAAAAGGTCAGAAAGATAATTAGTAGTTGACCGAAAGTATTATGGAATACTTACAAAATAAAAAAACGAGAGTACAGGTAAGTAATTAAGAAACTTTAAAAAAGAAAACTTATGAAAAAGTCATTAATCGCAGTTGCATTTGCAGGAATTTTTGCAGCATGTAACAGTAATCCAAAAACGAGTGAACAAACAAATACTAAAGGTACAGATACTGCAGGGTTAGCACAATTTCAGGCGTGGAAACAGCAGCAGGCAATCCAGGAGCAATTGGGCGTTATAGAAACAAATGGCGTTAATGACAAACTTAATAACGCTAATAATTTTGCCACTAATCAACCTTCAATTGAGCCTGATAATATAGCCAGGGAGGAACAGGCAGCAGAGCCAACCGTGATTTACAGAGACAAGCCAAGTGTTGTTTACAGAGATCGTCCAGGCACAAACAAAAGTGTTGCTAAAACTTCAAGAAGCAGCAGAAGCCGCAGCCAGTCAGGTGGTAGCGGTAAAGTATCTCAGGGCGGTGGAAGCGGAACTGCATCGCAACCAACAGCAACCACTACACCTGCGCGTAAAAAAGGATGGAGTAAGGCTGCAAAAGGTACGGCAGTTGGTGCAGGTTCAGGTGCCGTGTTGGGTGCAGTTATTAGTAAGAATAAAGTGAAAGGAGCAGTAATTGGTGGTATTATTGGAGCAGGCGGAGGTTATGCAATAGGTCGCTCTAAAGATAAAAAAGATGGCCGTTACTAAGGTTACAGTATATAAGTTATAGTTATACAAGTAGTATAACGCATAAGCCGAAATAATAAGAAATTATTTCGGCTTATGTTTGTTTAAAAGAAAAAAGATGGCATCTATTTTAGATACGGTGGGCAATACGCCAATGGTTGAACTGCAAAGGTTACACACCCACCCCGTCGTAAAAATATTTGCTAAGTTAGAAGGCAACAATCCAGGCGGAAGTGTGAAGGATCGTCCTGCTTTATATATGATTAGAAGTGCTGTTGAGCGTGGTGTTATCAATAATAAAACGAGGCTGATCGAAGCTACCAGTGGTAACACAGGAATTGCAATGGCATTAATGGCAAATTTGTTCGGCGTAAAAATTGAACTGGTGATGCCTTCAAATTCTACGCGTGAACGGGTACTATCGATGGAAGCCTTTGGAGCAAAAGTGACGCTATTAGATAATATAGAAGAATGCCGCGATTATGCAGACGAAAAAGCGGCAACAGGAGATTACTATTTACTTAACCAGTTTTCCAATCCGGATAACTATAGAGCGCACTATGAAACAACCGGTCCTGAAATTTGGAGAGATACTAAGGGCGGCATTACTCATTTTGTTAGCTCAATGGGTACTACAGGAACTATTATGGGATGCAGCCGGTATTTTAAAAAACAGAACCAAAATATCCAGATAATCGGTTGCCAGCCCACAGAAGAATCTTCCATTCCCGGGATAAGGAGATGGCCGGCTGAATATCTTCCAAAAATCTTTGACCCATCGAGGGTGGACAGGGTGATGGATGTATCGCAGGATGAAGCAACAGAAATGACTCGCAGACTAGCCAAGGAAGAGGGTATTTTTGCAGGCATGAGCAGCGGTGGCGCAGCCTCAGCAGCGTTAAGATTAAGTGCTGAAATTACATCGGGTGTAATTGTTTTTATTTGCTGTGACCGAGGCGACAGATATTTGAGCAGCGACTTGTTTGGATAGGTTGTAAGGTTTATAAGCAATGGTGCTAAAAACTGTAGAAATAGTTTTTCTTACCAAAAGGACACTAAGAAAGAAAAACAAAGGGCACGAAGTATACTCTGTGTTCTTGGTGATTAACTCTTGTCTTTTTTGTGGTTAGCCTTTCGCTTATATTTAAAAACTACTCAACTTTGGTAACATTATCCTGTTTGGCTACTTGCTTTAAAGCATGGTAGATAGTTTCATGAATGTTTGATCTTACATTCAATTTAAGAAGCCTGTTAACGTCGTCGTTCGGAGCTACACGGTTCGAAAGAAAAATATATACAAGATTGTACTTGGGGTCTACCCATACGCATGTACCTGTAAAACCGGTATGGCCAAAAGTAGCCGGAGATGCACTTAACGTAGGGTATGGTGCTTTGCTGGTTGCATTATCTTTTTCGGGTTTATCAAATCCAAAACCGCGCCTGCTTATATCGCTGTGGTACGCTGTGAAATAATCAATCGTTTCCTTTTTAAATAGTCTAACACCGTTCAGCTCTCCGCCATTCAGCAGTAACTGGTATAACTGGGCAAGGTCATAAGCATTACTGAATAAGCCTGCATGCCCGGCAACACCGCCAAACATTGCAGCGCCCGGGTCGTGCACATCGCCCCTTAAATGCTGCTGCCTGAATTCTTTATCCAGCTCTGTTGGCGCTATTTGATTAATAGCAAAACGTTCCAGGGGTTTAAAAGTAGTTGTCGTCATATGTAAGGGGTCATAGAAAGTTTCTCTAACATAGTCTTCCAATTTTTTACCCGAAACCGCTTCAACTATCTTTCCTAAAAATATGAAGTCGTTATCGCTATAAATGTAGTTATCTGGTTCGCCAAGCTTGCTCGTTAATATTTTTTGATAAAGGGTATCCTGGTAATCGTTTCTTAAGTAAAGATTTTCAGCCACCCGAATGCTATGTTGGTCGTCAGACTCCCTGGAATAAATTCGGGGCAAAGGACCTGTTGAATCAAAAGTTTCACGATAAAAAGGAATGTATGAAACGAGGCCGGCCTGATGTAATAATATTTTTTCAAGAATAAGATTCTCCTTGTTACTTCCTTTTACCCAGGGAAGGTAGTCGCCTAATGTTTTCTTTAAATCGAGTTTGCCTTCCTCATATAATTTCATAACCGAAACAGTAGTCGCAGATATTTTGGTAACCGAGGCAAGGTCGTAAATCATGTCCTTATCAACCGGCTGCATGCTGTCGTAGTTAGCATAGCCATACGAACGGTGAAAAGCAACTTTTCCATCTTTGGCTACTAATACAACGCAACCCGGTGCTGCCTTTTTTGCAACGGCATCATTAGCTATTGAATCTATCTTATTTAGAATATTTGAATCGAGGCCTGCAGAGTCGGGTGCAACATGAGGAAAATAAAAGTTTTCTGTTATACCTGCTCCAAAATGGAGATCAGGAGTTACCGTTACAGGCAGCTTTCCCTTTGGCAATACTTTGCCTTGCAACATATCTGCAGCAACTAAGTGGTTTATATCATTATCCTCGTAAGCTGCAAAAAGATTGGCAGATGAACCGGCTATATTTTTTATAGCATAAGGGTTGCCGAAAACGAATGAGGCAGCAGGCATCTGCGATTGAATAAGATTAACCAGCTTAACAGAAGGATCAGAAATTCCAAAATTGTTTTTAGGAACCCGATTGTAACCATGCATTCCTATCAATACCATATCATATTTCTGCTGTAATGTATAAGCCATCATAGGTACAGTACCCAAATCCCGCTTATAAGCAAACGTATAAAGGTCTGCCCCGTAATCCTGCTTAAGCCTGTTGGCGAAAGCATTTGGTTGGTCGGTTCCTATACCAATAAAGGCAACCTTTCTTTTGTTAAATGGAATAAACTTATCCGATTGTTTTAAAAGGGTAAGCGCATTAATGGCAATCTCGTTTTTTATTTGAGGTGTTAGGGCATTAAGATCGTTGACAATATTTGCTGTTTCTATTGGCTTAACTTCTTTCAATCCCAGGTCATATTTAGCCCTTAAAACTTTCTTTACCCGTGCATCTATGTCATCACTCTTCAGCCTGCCTTCTTTAACTGCCTGCAGAATTTTTTGAATGCTTCCTTCAACATCTCCGGGGAGCAATAAAACATCGTTACCGGCTATTAATGATTGAAGTGCTGCTTCGCCCGCAGGGTAGTATTTTGTTACACCTTTCATTTCGAGCGCATCGGTAAAGGTTACGCCTTTAAACCCTAATTCATTTCTTAACAGGCCTGTTACGTTTTTGTTTGAAAGAGAAGTTGCCTGGTTAGGCGTATTATCTATAGAAGGAATATACAAATGAGCAATCATCACACTGCCTATACCTTCTTTTATAATTTGTTTAAATGGATATAGCTCCAAAGAATCGAGTTGTTCGCGTGTTTTATTTATAACAGGGAGGTCGTAATGCGAGTCTACATCAACATCGCCATGGCCCGGAAAGTGTTTGGCAGAACCCATAACACCAACATCCTGCATACCCTTCATGTATTGAATTCCATATAAAGCAACCTTGTATTTATCTTCTCCAAAACTGCGGTCGTTAATCACAGGGTTATTTGGGTTGTTATTTACATCAACGTCGGGAGCAAAGTTTATATGTATGCCAATCCTTTTGCATTGTTCGCCTACTGCTCTTCCAAACTGGTATACAAGTTTTGCATCAGGGACAGCGCCTATCATCAATTGGCGTGGAAAATTAATTACACTGTCCAGCCTCATTCCAAGCCCCCATTCGCCATCAATTGCTATCAGCAAAGGTGTTTTTGCTATTGACTGATAAAAGTTAGTAAGGTTCGCCTGCCGTACCGGCCCTCCCTGAAAAAAACATAGCCCGCCAACATCATATTTATTGATTAAATTGGTTACACCGGCAACATGCTTTTCGCCCAGGTTACTGTGTGCCCTTATCATAATTAATTGTGCAATTCGTTGCTCTTTTGTTAAGCTGTTAAATACACTATCTACCCAATCGCTTGCAGGTAAATTACTACTATACTGTCCAAATGAAAATGAGAAGGAGATAGAAAGGAAAAAAACTAACCCAAAATGTTTCTTCATAACTGCGGGAAATTGCAACACAAGATAATATAAATCAACCTTGCATGTAGAACTGCCGCCGCTATAAAGTATAAAAAGAAATTGTAAGAATGTTTACCCTAACAACTCCCAGAGGTTTAAAGAGTGTCAGGCTTGTTTGAAACTGCCGGTAATATTATTCCTGTTATTTATTGAAGCTCTTTAATCCAGATCATTATATTATGAGGCGCAATTTCATTCCCTCCGAAGTATGGGTACAGTTTATATCCTTCGGCTTTTGCAGTTTTACTTGCACGGGGCAAGGTTACAATTTTGCCGCCTACTGTGAAAACATACGTGTCAGCTTTTACTTTAATTGAGCAGTTTATTTCAGGTCCTATTTCAACCTTTCCAAGATCTTTACTCCAATCAGGCGTACTTATGCTATTATTATAAACATATGAAAACAAGTGTAATTCATCATTCTTCCACCGCCAGCCAATCCTTGCGCTAAATTCATGATGATGCCCATTATTGTCGCTAAAACCGTAAAGCTTATTAATTGAATGCTGGTTAAGCGTATCTTTTGTTTTGTACACAGCCGTGCTATCAAATTTCACTATAAACTTTAGCTCGTCTACTGAAACCGGAGTATACGGATTTTTATCGCAATACTGCTCACCTTCAGCAATTGTGTATTTCACATATTCACCTTCAACAGTGTCTCCAACATTTTTGTTGCACGCTCCTGGCACAAAAAGCAGTAAAAAATATAAGCCACAAATAATGACATTTTTTTTCTGCATACTAAGATCATTTCTACTTATTAGTAAACTCCAACATGAACTATTTGAAATTTATAATAATTGCTATTTTAATTTAAAACTATTTATCCTTATAAATTTAAATAATAAATGCCGTTGTTACAATTTGAAGCAATTTGAGATAAAAGATGTTATGTCAACTTATAGAGTTGTACGAATATTTCAGCCAAACATTAAATGCCGGCAGAGAATATTAATTTCGCCATTGATAAACGCAGAAGAGTGCCGGATATAATACAGTTATTACCAGATAATATAGCAAACCAGATTGCTGCAGGTGAAGTAATTCAGCGGCCCGCCAGTGCAGTAAAGGAACTGCTTGAAAACTCGGTAGATGCCGGTGCAACAGAAATAAAGCTGATGGTAACTGATGCAGGCAAAAACCTGATACAGGTAGTTGATAATGGCAGAGGCATGAGCGAAACCGATGCAAGAATGAGCTTTGAGCGGCATGCTACTTCAAAGATCTCGAATATCGAAGACCTTTTTAAAATAAGAACAATGGGCTTTCGCGGCGAAGCCCTTGCATCTATTGCGGCCGTTGCACAGGTAGAAATAAAAACCTGCAAAGCAGAAGAAGAATTAGGCACCTGGCTCGAAATTGAGAACAGCATTGTAAAGAAGCAGGAGCCTTGCGCAACTTCCGTTGGCACAAATATCTGCATGAAGAACTTATTCTTCAACGTGCCAGCCCGCCGAAACTTTTTAAAAAGCAATGCTGCCGAAATGCGTCATGTTATTGATGAGTTTATTCGTGTGGCAATGGCTTTTCCACATATTTTCTTTTCGCTTACCAGCAACGGCCAACAGGTATTTTATTTAGAAGCCGGAAGTTTAAAACAACGCGTTATTCAAATTTTAGGGACTACTTATAATACGAAGCTGGTAAGTGTAAACGAGCAAACCGATTACATGAACGTTCATGGTTTTGTTGGCAAGCCCGAAACAGCTAAGAGAACCCGCGGCGACCAATATTTTTTCGTTAACAACCGTTTCATCAAAAGCGCTTATTTAAATCATGCGGTAATGAATGCTTTTGATGATATGATTGCTAAGGATAGCTTTCCTATGTATGTGTTGTTTATTGATCTTGATCCGGCACAACTGGATATTAATGTTCACCCCACGAAACAGGAGATTAAGTTTGAAGATGAAAAGATCGTTTACGCATTTGTACAAGCTGCGGTTAAACATGCCCTGGCACAATTTAGCATTGCGCCCTCGCTTGATTTTACTTTGAATGCAGATATTCAACACATGGAGGCAGTTGAAAGACCAGCTACCGAACAAAAGCTTGAAGCTGTTACCTCATCCAATCTTTTTAAAACGTTTACCCAAAAAAACCAGGCACATAAGATTGAAGGAACAAACCAAAGCGAATTAAAGCACTGGAAGGATTTTTACGAGCCGCTTCAGAAAGAGATGAAGGATGACGGCTGGCAGTTGACGGACAAGCAGCCATCAAATACCTTTCATTATGCTGCCACACAAAATAAATTAGCAATACTAAATGATGTGCCTTTAACCCAGGTTCATCAAACGTATATAGTTGCTGCCACCAATAACGGTTTTTTGCTTATTCACCAACAGCAGGCTCACGAAAGGGTTTTGTACGAGAAATACAGCCAGGCAGTACATGGCAAACAAATGCCGACACAGCAAAATCTCTTTCCTTCAACCATTCAGTTAACAGCTTCCGATACCGAATTAATGCACGAGTTGTTGCCAGAGCTTAAAGTGCTTGGCTATATAATTGAGCCTTTCGGGAACAACACTTTTGTTGTTCAGGGAACCCCGGCAGACATACTTCAGGGCAACGAAAAAATGGCTATAGAATTATTGCTTGAACAATACAAACATTTCAGCCCGGAAGTTAAATTTAGCAAGCGCGAAAGATTGGTGAGGAGTGTGGCAAAACAGCAAGCCATAAAAAGTGGTAAAGCTTTATCACAAAAAGAAATGCTGGTGCTGGCAGAAGAATTATTTAGTTGCGAAACGCCTAATGTAACGCCAAATGGCAGCCCGACTTATTTAGAGTTTAAAGGAGATTATTTGGAGAAGATGTTTGGGAAGTAAAGCCTCAATTAGCCCTAACCGTAAAGGGTATCATGAACTACGAAGAATAGATGTTGTGCAGTTTAATGGAAACATTTAGTGCTTTTAATTCGATCTCCTCATCTAATTCAGCATATGATTTTGTCATCCACTCCCCTTCGTCATTCTTTTCATAAAATAATACAAGCTGTTTTTCAGGTTCTACAGCGACATAATAGTGAAGGGTAAAAATCTTTTGATAAAGTATAAACTTATCGGTAAGATCATGCTTACCCGTACTTTCCGATAATACTTCAGCAATAAGCAAAGGTTCATAGATAATATAATCAGCGTGAGGATGATCCTTTAGAGATTGGTTTTTTGTAACAGTAATATCTGGATAAACATATTTCTCCTCTCCTTCTATTTTTACCTTTACGCTTTCGATATAAACTTCAAATACTGATTGTAAAGCTCTTTTAAAGCTAATCAATAAATTAATGCAAATTTTGTTGTGAAGCAGAGACTCTCCCGGCATAGCTATAAGTCTACCATCATAATATTCATGACGTACTGTTCCTGTTTCGTCAAGTTGTATATATTCATCAATAGAATATACTTTATCGGTTTCAATCACTTTCTGCATAAAAAACCTTTAACCAAATTTACTAATTCTCACCTTAATACTTCTTAATAATCAAAGCCAAAAACTTTTCAATGTAACACTAACCCTGCTTATTAGAGTCTAAAGGAGATTTTCCTGAGAAGATGTTTGGAAGGGTTAAGAATAAATATCTGCAAGTGTAAATTCTGCCTGCAATTTAGATAAGGAAACCACTTCCGTTAGTTCCGTATAAGTTTTAGCAGACCACTCAAAGGCATCATCTTTCTCATAAAAGATTACTACATGTTTTTCAGGTTCAATAAGCATGTAGTAACGAAGAGAAGATATCTTTTGATATAAAATAAACTTATCTGTAGAGTCGTATTTTCTGGTAGAATCTGAAAGGACCTCCGCAAGTAAGATCGGCTGATAGACTACATAATCATTCGTTGTTTGCAGTTTTTCCCCTGTTACCAAAACATCAGGATAAAGATAGATTTCCTCATTCTCTATTTTAACTTTTACACTCTCAACGTTTACCTGGTAACCTTTTAGTTTAAGTAACGAACGTAATGTAAAGTGAAGCTGTAAGCAGATATTGTTATGCAGTATAGAAGCACCGGGCATTTCAAATAATTTACTGTTATAGTATTCATGTCGTACTGTTCCTTCTTCGTCAATTTTTATGTACTCTTCTAAAGAATACTTTTTCCCTGCTTCAACATTTACCTGCTGCATAAAAAATCATTTTACCAAATTTATCATTTTTTCGCCTTAGTACTTATCAATAATCGAAGTCAGGAACCTTTCAATTTGACCGCGAATGGCCGTTGCAGCAGCCTGGTGATTGTTAACCAACACTGAGAACAGGAGAGTTTTGTTATGCCGTGTTTTAAGATAGCCGCTCAAGGCAACGTTATTACTTAGCGTTCCTGTTTTTGCATAAATATGTTGATCGTATCCTTTGAACCGTCCTGCCAAAGTTCCTTCATCTGCACCCGGCAAAATTACCTTCATTCTTTGCAGACCAAATTCGTTCTGTGATTTATTCAGCAGCCATACAAAATCTTTTGGAGAGAATAAATTATAACGGCTAAGGCCACTGCCATCTACCCATTTTGGTTTCTGCGGTAACTCTTTCAGGTCTGTTTTAAGCAATGTATCAATAATTTTATTATCACTCATCAGACCTAACTTTTCGAAGCTTACCATTTGCAAAGTCTGCTCTGCAAAAAAATTATCGCTGCGGTGCATCATTATTTTATAAAAAGAATCAACAGGCTGAGAATGGATAGCAATACTTTCACCTTTACTTAAAGGCGTCACTTCACTCGTAACTTCTTTATGAAGTGTATCTGCCAGGTATCTTGCCGCAAAAGTTCCACGCTCCATAGCCATTGTTATGGTCTTTTCTTTTGCACTGGTACCTTTGCCGTTCTCAATAGTATAAAAGTGGCCACCTAAATTCCTGGTAATATCCCAGGGTTGATGTTTGGTCGGCGTACCAATTACTACAGGTTTTAATATAGGTGGAATAGTTTGTAAACTATCTCCCTCTGCAATAACCGTAAGTACATTACCATAAATAGGAAACGGATCTCTTTCGGCCATGTAAGGTTCGGTATAATCGCTCCATGCCCAGCCACTACCTAAAGGCCTTGAAGCAAAAGCAGTATTAATGCTGATCTTTTGAAACTTATCCTGCTGTAGAAATTTTAATAGTGGCTGGTTCTTAAAATCAGGATGTAAAAAGGTAGGATCGCCTGTAGATTGTAAAATCAAAACGTCATCTTCTATTTTATAACGTGCAGCAACGAGGCTATCGCCTAAATACTTCAGTCCGGCGTATAATGAAAACAACTTAGTATTACTTGCAGGGGTATAATATTTTTCGGCCTGGTAAGTGTATAAAAATTTATTGGTTGAAGGATCGAAAACAGCAACGCCGAGATGTGCGGAAGCAAAATCATTATTGGAAAAGAAATGAGCCTTAGCTTGTTTGGCTATTTGTTTTTGCATCGAGCAGGATGCTAAGAATGCAAAATGGGAAATGCAAAAAAGCCACATTATACTTAAGCAGTTATATTTCTTCATTTACATTTTGAATTTTACAATTTACATTTTTAATATCCCTTCAAGGCAAGGGTATTTTCCCTCCCTGTCCGGGAGGTTAGGAGGGGCTGGAACTTCTTTCTGCAGAACGCATCCACCTTTCAGGAATATTGTTTTGAGAGGCCGACAAATAATCAAAATGACTGCAGGCTATCATTTTGCCATCCGGCGCCTCCATCCACCAACGGCCAGTTTTTTTACTCTGTAAAAATGTAGTTTGTATTTCAGTAAATGCCATCCTGTACTCATTAAAGCTATCTCTTTCTGCTAACGGAGCTTCCTGCTTGCCTTTACTTATGCCATCCATCAAATACCATAACATGTGCGAGAGTTGCTTTGCAGTAAGATTATGTTCATCCTGCTGTGGCAAATATCCATACAACCCAATTGTATTAACCGTTGTACTCATACCGGCATATTGCATAAGTGTACATGCTTCTTCGCCATTAAAACCATTGGGTGTAACCCGGTTGGCAGGTGCATGACTATGCTGAATAGCTGAAATATCGAAGCTGAATAAATTAGAATTACGAATGACAGGCTCCATCTCTTCAATGTTCTCTTTTACCCGGCCAACCCGGTAGCAATCGAAACGAAGCTTATCAATGGTTTCGAGCATGGTGGGGTGAACAAAGTAACTCTGGAACCCGATATGGTTATAGTGCTTCACAAAATTCGGTTCGCTTACCAGCATCTCCATTAAAAAATGATCAGCAGGCAGCACACTGTCCATGTTTAAATCAATCTTTGCATCTACACATGTTGCTTCAATTATCTGTTCTTTGTGCGAATAAGCTTTGTATTGACCCATAGTGAGATCGTGGCTGCCACCTAAAATTACTACCCGCTTTTTATGTTCGATCAGTTCATTAACTACTGATCGTAAGGCACCATACGTATCCTGCAATGTTGCCCCCGGCTTTACATTTCCAACATCTGCCACCTGCACATCAGTGTGCCATTTAAACAATGAATAGAACTCTTTTCTGATTGCATTTGGCCCATCATTTAGGTTTCCTCCCGCTATAAATCCACGGCTTTCTCCACATCCTACCAGTACCATATCTGCTTGTTCAAGATCAGGGAAATACTCTTCATTTACTGCTATGTGCTTGCCTAACTGGGTGTCTTTATAACCTTCATCCTCCGATAATTCATACAGGTTCACCGGCTCCAGAAAATCTAAAATAGTTGTTATACCCGCCATGCTATTGCTTTTAACAAACTTACAAAAAACCGTATTTATTAATTGGTTTGGGAATAATGAGGTAAGACAAGGGATATAATGCACACTTATAGATTGTGTTGCTATTTTTGATCCCGCCTATCTTCATTGATTGTTCAGCACTAGATGAAGAATGATTGCAGAGTTACAATTAAAAATTTCTTTGTGTTAGGGTGGGAAAGAACTACAAGAACTTATAGTGAGTATTTTAATGAGAGCGGCTTTTTTGTGACAAAAAGAACTAAGGCTAACAAAAGTAATATGAAAATTAGAATTTTTATTGCAACACGTATCTAAACAATAACCTGCAGAAGTAAATTAGTTTTGAATAGCTGATGCTACGTCAAGTATAGAACTAATAGTTGTGTTCCAGCCTTCGATAGTATTTGGCTTGGTAATAAATTTTCTAATGCCCATTCTGTTACAATAGTCAATATCGTCACGCGAAGATGATGTTGTTAAAACAATAATAGGAATGTCTATAAGAGGCAAGTTTGATTTTAACTCCTGCAAAATTTCTTTGCCATCAGTTTTAGGCAAATTAAGATCCATTACAATTATCCCGGGCAGCTTTACACTTTCCTTGAGGTAGTTATACACTTTGTCTCCTTCCATAATAACTTTCATTTTATAATGAACATTGTTATCATTCAGAGCATCTTTCAATAAGTCAACATCATCCATGTCATCTTCAACTAAAAGAATATCCAAAGGCTTTATCATAAAACAAAATTGCAAATATTAATGAAATTAAAAAATAATATAGAGACTGATGTAACTTCTATTATCTTTTCCATAAACAAAATCATTTGCTAATAGTTCAAAAGGAGTTTAATTCTTTCAATTAATTTTTCTGTCGTGGGAAGCATAGCTGCTTCTAAAGCAATGTTTATAGGTACAGCAGGAAGGTTCAAAGATCCCATTGTTTCAACTTTGGCATCCAGCCAATGATAACACGCATTTGAGATTCGTAAAGCCAAAGCTTCACAAAAAGAATTATTTAATGGCTCTTCTGTTAGTACCAAACATTTTCCATGCTTTTTTACTGTTTCAAATACGAGGTTTTCATCTAAGGGAAACAAGGTTCTCAGGTCTATAATTTCTATGTGGCCATTAAATTTTGCTGCTGCTGCTTTTGCCAGGTAAATACCCATTCCGTAGGTTATTATGCAAATTGTTTCTCCTCTTTCAAGTCTTTCTTCATTAGCATGTAAAGCAATATTTGCTTTACCTAAAGGCAATATATAATCAGGTGAAGGTTCGATTGTTTTTGCCTCCTCTGTTCCCGGCAATTTGCTCCAGTATAAACCTTTATGCTCAAGCATTACAACGGGATTTGGATCGTAAAAAGCTGCTTTCAATAACCCTTTTATATCTGCAGCATTCGAGGGATAACAAATTTTTATTCCTTTAATAGTTAGTAGAGTACTTTCAATACTTCCGCTATGGTAGGGACCGCCCCCGCCATATGCTCCAACCGGCACTCTAAGCACCATATTAACAGGAAATTTGCCGCCAGACAAATAACACGATTTAGAAATCTCTGTTACCAGTTGATTTAACCCGGGATATATGTAATCGGCAAACTGAACTTCAACAATAGGCTTCACTCCAACTGCAGATAATCCAACTGTACTTCCAATAATATATGCTTCCTGGATGGCTGTGTTAAAAACACGATGATCGCCAAATTTGTTTGCAAGTGTTGCGGCTTCTCTAAAAACACCCCCAAGCCTGCGGCCTACATCCTGTCCAAAGAAGATCGCTTCGGGATTAGCCTGCATTATTTCTTCGATGGCATGAAGTGCAGCATCTACCATAATAACTTTGTTACCCTCTGTGGGTTGCCGGGTCCCCTTTTCTTCGGTAACCAAGGTTGGAGCAAATACATGATCAGTTACTGTATCAAACGAAGGTTCGGGGGCTTGTGCTGCAGCTTCAAATGCCTGTTTAACTAACTCTTTAGCATTGCTTTCTATCTTATGTAAACGATCGTGATCTATTCTTTTTTGCGTTAATGATTGCTGTAGTTTTACAATAGGATCATTAAGCTTATGTTGCAGCAGATCTTCTTTTGAACGGTAGAACTCTTTTCTAACGCCACTTGTATGGTGGCCTATTAAGGGCACATTTGCATGCACCAATACCGGCTTTCTTTCTTTGCGTACAAAGGTTATTGCCTGCTCCATTATTTCGTAGCTGCTTATAAAATCGCTGCCATCACATTGCATTCGATGCATACCTTTGAAACCTCCTGCAAATTCAAAAGCATTCATAGTGCGTACTTCTTCGGCGGTGGCGCTTATCCCCCAGTTGTTATCTTGAATAAGATAAATTATAGGCAATTGTTTTAATACCGCAAACTGAAACGATTCGCTTACCTCGCCTTCAGTTACACTGTTATCGCCCATCGAACAAATTACAACCGGTGCTTCTCCATTTGGTCCTGTCTGAAATAATGGAGAATTGGTTTGCTGTAAGAATCGTAGGCCTTGTGCAATACCCGTTGTAGGAATTGCCTGCATACCCGTTGCACTGCTCTGATGAATGATGCGCGGCTTATCTGCATCATTACTATTAGGATGACAATAATAAGAACGGCCTGCGCTAAAAGGATCGTCGGCCTTTGCAAGCAACTGAAGCATGAGTTGATAAGGGCTGAAACCTATTGCTAATAAAAGACTATCATCACGATAGTAAGGGCTTACGAAATCGCAAGGCAATAATTGCATGCCTGTAGCTATTTGTATAGCTTCATGGCCTCTTGATGTTGAATGTACGTATTTACAAATCTGCCTGTTAGCTTCGTAGATATCTGCCATTTTTTTGGCAGTTATCATTAATTGGTAAGCGTGTAAAAGAATATCAGCGTTAGGCATGTATTGTATTCATATTGTCAATACCCTTAGTGCATTTTGAATGGCTTACCTTTTTATTAGGACCTGTTAGATAGTAGGGGTAATGGCAGATTATTTCATCTAATTATAAACTGTATTCCAAGAAGCGTTTAAATGATTTGGTATGTTTTACCACATGGGCAAACAGGAACATATAAAAAAAATCTTGTTACAAACTGCTTTGTATTCTATTGTGCCTACTGTGCCTTGGGTTTAAAACAAAACTTTTAAAGAGATTCAAAATACTTTATTATTTTATTTCAAGTTCAAATAATCTTTCATTTTCAAAAAATCCTTCCAATACATCACCAACTACACATTCACCCACCCCGGCAGGGGTTCCGGTAAAAATAAGATCGCCAATGTTTATTGAGAAGTAATTGGAGATGTGCGCTACAATTTCATTGAAATTAAACATCATATCGGTAGTCATCCCTTTTTGCACTTCCTGCCCATTATTCTTCATCGAAAAATTGATGGGCCCATTCAGCAAATTCGGGGCTATATCTTTCCAGGTACCAATAACTGCAGAATTATCCCAGGCCTTTGCTTTCTCCCAAGGCAAACCTTTTTTCTTCAGCTCCGTCTGAATATCGCGGGCAGTGAAGTCTATACCAACAGTTATAGCATTGATATACTTGCCTGCATGTCTTTCATCAACGTACTTGCCATTTTTGCAAATACGTAAAACAAGTTCACATTCGTAATGAAGCTCGTTAGTAAACTCGGGATAATAAAACGGGGAGTTAGGCTGCCACAAAGCACTTTTGGGTTTCATAAAAATCACCGGTTCATCCGGAACTTCATTTCCAAGTTCTTTTGCATGTTCAATGTAATTTCTACCTACGCAGAAAATTTTCATAGTTTGAATTTTTAATAATACGCATAAAAGCAGTTTCTTGAAAAGCGAAAAGAATTATTCGTGCAACTACCTTTGTATTTTATACTAAAGCAATGACTAATGATTATATAATGACTACATTATTAATAAGGTTCATTGTTCGTTCTAAACCTATAAATCCAAAATTTTCTATGGCTTCCACACTTTTCTCAATCTTTGCATTTACTATAGCGGCCTCATCCTTAGTCCACTTTCCTAACACAAAATCTACCTGCATACCTTTAGGAAAACTATTACCAATACCAAAACGTAATTTCGGATATTTATCTGTTCCAAGGATGGCTTGAATATCACGTAAACCATTATGCCCCGCGTCACTTCCGCTACCCCGTAATCTTAATTTATTTAATGGAAGAGCAAAATCATCTACCACTGTCAAAGTATTCCCCAGTTCAATTTTTTCTTTATCCTGGTAGTATTTAAACGCCCGTCCGCTTAAATTCATGTAAGTAGTAGGCTTAATGCATATAAAAATCCTGCCTTTCCATTTTACCTCCGCAACTTCAGCAAGTCTTTCGGTTTTAAAAAATCCTCCATGTTTATGGACAAACGCCTCTACTACATCGAAACCTATATTATGTCGGGTATATGCATATTCAGAACCAATATTTCCTAAACCTACTATAAGGTACTTCCCCATGAGAAAAGACTTAGTAAAAGATGCTATCAATAACTAAAAGCCAAGTTTGATCCTATTAATTTATACTCACATGAATAAACATTAAACAGACAATAAATATAATAAATAATATGGCAAAGACTCCTATTGTAAACAAGTTGATGTGGGGGAAGTTTGAGCTTAGAGCTCCTCTTAACCTGATAAGTGGTTAGAATGGCTTCTTTAAAAAGAAGGGATCCAGAAATAGATCATTAAAAACCAGGCACAAAAAACCCAGACTTGTAACATCCGGGCTTTGTGAAAAATTATTTCTTCTTCTCTTCTTTTGCTTCTTCCTGTTTTAATTGGCGGGTCATTACTACAGTAGCGATTGGTATGCGGGGACTATTTAAAATCTCCATGTTGTCGGCCTTAACGTCTTCAACCCTAATGTTAGCATTAAGCTCAAGATCAGTGATATCAACAGTAATTGATTCTTTTAGATCTTTAGGTAAAGCTTTTACTTTTAAAGATTTCATTTTGGTAACCAGTTTACCTCCACCTTTTACACCTACAGGTACACCCGTTAAATGTAATGGAAGAGTTGCTATCACTTTTTTATCGGCTACCAGCTCTAAAAAGTCTATGTGAAGCAATTCATCACTTACTTTATCAAACTGCAAATCTTTTAAAATGCAAGTGTAAGTGTCACCATCCACCCTTACCTCTGCCTGCATGAATTCAGGTGTATATACGATTGGCTTCAAAGCCCTGGCAGGAGCAGAAAAACTGATCTCCTTAGCACCCCCGTAAATTACACCAGGCACAAGTTCCTGAGAGCGAAGCTGGCGGGTGGCTTTTTTGCCCATTTCGGTCCTCAGTTGTCCTTCGATTGTAATTGTTTTCATTTATTATGTTTTAGTCCCAAACCCCTAAAGGGGGCTTTGAGAAGTTTAACCCCAAACCCCTGAAGGGGCTTAAGGAAGTTTTGAATTTAAAAATTTTTTTAAAGATCATTATAATCCACATGCCGTCAAGTGTCTTTCCCTGCACTTTATCCCCATATATCCAATCACCTAACTATATTTACCTGCTCCAAATAATCCCCCTTTAGGGGTTAGGGCTTAAGGAGCTTCACTTCTTCTTGCTTTTAGCTGTGAGTGAATGAATAAATTAGTAATACTCTTGTTTTCGTACGCGTTTCTTATTGCAATTGCAAAAAGATCGGCTACCGATAAAACTTTTATCTTAGGCGAGTCCCTTTTCAAGGGAATTGTATCGCAAACAACGAGCTCTTCTAATACACTATTCTCAATATTTGCATAGGCATTTCCACTTAACACGGGGTGAGTACATAAAGCCCTTACGCTCTTTGCCCCCTTTTCAACTAAGAGCTTACTTGCTTTTGCAAGTGTTCCGCCGGTGTCGCATATATCATCTATAAGAACTATATTTCTGCCGCTTACATCACCAATTACCACCATGCTTGCAATTTCGTTAGCCCTCTTGCGATGCTTATCACAAATCACCATTTCACAATTAAAATAGCTGGCAATTTCCCTCACACGATTGGTACTTCCCACGTCGGGGGCGGCAAAGGTAAGGTTTTGAAGTTTAAGTTTTTCTATGTAAGGTATAAAAATAGCAGAGCTGTCCAGGTGATCAACAGGGATATCGAAGTAACCTTGTATTTGCGGGGCATGTAAATCCATCGTTATAACTCTGTGCGCACCAGCTGCAACCAATAAATTGGCAACTAATTTAGCCCCAATTGCTACTCTGGGTTTATCCTTTCTGTCTTGCCTGGCATATCCATAGTATGGCATAACCACAACTATTTTGTAAGCACTTGCCCGCCTTGCTGCATCAATCATCAACAATAATTCCATTATATTATCAGAAGGCGAACAAGTGCTTTGAATAAGAAAAACATAATCTCCCCGAATACTTTCCATGTAAACCGGTTGAAATTCTCCATCGCTAAACTTTTGAATATTTATCTTACCCAAGGAAGCGCCAAAGCTTTTACCGATTTTTGTAGAAACAGTTTGAGACCCTGTTCCGGAAAAGATTTTAATAGAGGGGTTGTTAGCCATAACAGAAATGTGCGGCGAAGATAGAATTTAGGTACAGAAAATTATACATTAGTAAAGCATTAATTTAGCATGGAAAAACAAACAATAAAAAACTGGGCAGTTGATGACCGGCCTCGTGAAAAGCTCGCTTCAAACGGTTCGGATACTCTAAGCAATTCAGAGCTTTTGGCAATTCTTATTAATATCGGCACTCCCAAAAAAAGTGCTGTTGATCTGGCGAAAGAATTGTTGGCAGCAGTTGATAATAGCCTGCAAAAGCTTGCAAAGCTTTCGGTACAAGAGATGGTTAATTTAAAAATTAAAGGACTTGGACCGGCTAAAGCCATAACTATAGCAGCTGCCCTGGAATTAGGCGTAAGAAGAAGTATGGCAGATAATAAAAAAGAAGTTATTACATCAAGCAGGGATATTGCCCAATATTTACAAGCTCAGTTACAATATAAAAAGCACGAAGTTTTTGCGGTAATATTTTTAAACCGGTCTAACAAAATAAATCATTACGAAGTAATAAGTGAAGGCGGCATTACAGGCACTGTAGCCGATCCAAGAATTATTTTGAGGAAAGCTTTAGAGCATGAGGCAGTAAGCCTTGTGTTATGTCATAATCACCCCAGCGGAAGTTTAAAGCCAAGCAGGCAGGATGAAGAGCTTACAACTAAGATAAAAGAAGCTTCAAAATATTTTGATATAAAGGTGTTGGATCATATAATTGTTAGCGAAGAGGGATATTATAGTTTTGCTGATGAGGGGATTTTGTAGTCTTGAGTAGATAGGCGGTAGTCAGTAGTAGATAGGCTGTAGTCTATAGTTGATAGACAGATTTAAATTTAATTGATAGCGGAAAAGAATTCGCGTCTAAATTATAGATAGTATGAGTACATACAAAGATTTGATCGCTTATAAAAAATCTTACGAAGTAGCTATGAAGATTTTTCATTTATCTAAAAGTTTCCCTCAAGAAGAAAAGTATTCATTAACAGATCAAATCAGAAGGTCTTCACGGTCGGTATGTACTAATATTGCAGAAGCTTATAAAAGAAGAAGATATAAAGATTATTTTATCTCAAAATTAAACGATAGCGAAACAGAGAACAGTGAAACTGAAGTATGGCTAAGTTTTTCAATTGACTGCAATTATTTAAGTCAGACACAATATGAAGATTTGCTTGCAGTAAATACAGAAGTAGGAAAACTATTATGGTATATGATCCAAAATCCAAACAAATTTCTATAATCTACTCTATCACTACTATATGCTTTTGACTATAGACTCCCGACTACAGACTCTCACCTCCCTATGCCTGCGCCGTAGGACCGCCAAAATTATATGGAATTTCAACCTGCTCTAAATCCTGGATTGTTCCGTTAGCAGTTTCGTAGCGATTGATATTATCTTCTAAAGCTTTAAGAAATCTTTTAGCATGCATTGGAGTAAAAATGATGCGGCTTTTCACTTTGCTTTTAGGAGTACCGGGCATTACGTTCACAAAGTCAATAACAAATTCTGCATGGCTGTGGGTGATAATGGCAAGGTTAGCATAACTGCCTTCGGCAACTTCTTCGCTTATTTCAATGTTGATTTGGTTGTTGGGTTGTTGGTCTGCCATGTAAGTCGTTGAGTGTCAAAAATAGGAAGATAAATAAGATTATAAAAGTAAACATGCGATTTTTTGAAACAACTATCTTAACATTGTTGTTTATGATTAACAGGATATATTGTCAATCCAGATATTCTTAGAAGCTGTCTAAAAATGTTTTTTCATAATTCTAGTGGACTTAAAGTATGAATGGCAAAAGCGGTTATCAATACTAAATCGAGGCTTTGACATTCACTTAAACAACTCCTAATCTCCATCACGGATACGAATAAAAAGAGGGTGCAGTATTAGATGTATATATAAGAACCTTTTAAATCTAATCATTTTACTTTCTTAACCTTAGTTTGGTACTGAAACAAAGAAACATTCAACTACCGGTTCAATGCTATATACTTATAAAAAAGAAAAAGTAAGCGATATAATAAGCAGGCGTACTTCATTGATGAATATATTACATCTTATTTATGGAAGCTGTTTAAGCAAAAAGGCCGCCCATTAAGGCAGCCTCTTAAAAAAAATTATAGGGATGAT
>MWYU01000457.1 GCA_002050375.1 Chitinophagales bacterium 62-2 | reverse complement strand
AAGGCGCTTCCATGATGTACCTGACAATATACACAGCCATTAGCAACTGAAACAACAACCGCAATCAATTCTTTTTCGGCACGCGGTACATTTGAAATTAAATTAACTGGTTTGATTTTCATTCTTTTAGTAATATGTTCAACGTGGTATAATTTGAATTCATCAACTGCCTCAATTAAATGCTGTTGAGGACTTGAAGAGATATGATGAGTTGATTTTCCTACCTTCCTGTTTAAATTGTTAAGTTGTATTATTTTATAAAAAGTTGGGTAAGGGCAGGACTCTTATTTTTTTGTCGCAAAGTTGTTATAAGTAACAGGAACGTACTTAATGAAAGAGGCCCTTTGCTATTAGCCTGCAATCATCCCAATTCTTTTTTTGACGCAGTATTATTAGGGGCTTTGTTTAAAAATTCGGTACACTTTTTAGCACGGGGAGACGCCTTTAAAAATCCTATAGCAAAAAAAATTCTCACAGCTTTAAAAGCCATTCCCATTTATCGCTTAAGGGAAGGAAAAGAATATTTAGCGTTAAATGATACAGTATTTGAACGGTGCAACCAGATATTGCAGGATGGAGGAATAGTGCTCATATTTTCAGAAGGACTTTGTGTTAACCAATGGGAGCTACGTCCATTAAAAAAAGGTTCTGCAAGAATAGCAATCAATGCCTGGAAGCAGGAGGCGATATTAAAAGCCTTCAGGGTTTTGCCTGTTAGCCTTAATTATAACTCGTTTACCATTTTTTGGAAAAAAATAATTATTGAATTTGGAGAACCTATTGTTAGTAGTGAGGCATGCATCGCAGCTAATGAAGCAGAGCAAATAAGGCATTTCAACAAGCTGCTTTACTCACGCCTTAAAAAAGGAATACTTATGGATGATAACACCTCTGTTGTTCAGTTTTTATTGAGTAATACTGCTCTGGTAAAGAATTCATCAAAACCGGTATCTTATCTAAAAACCTTAAAAGCGAAGCTAACTTCTGATATTTTAAAAAAAGAGCTTTATAATTTATCCGATACAAAAAGGCTCGCCTTAAATACAACCTCTTTTGTCAATAAACTTTTGCTGTCTGTACTATTATTTATTCCTGCATTAACAGGTGTACTTATTCACTTGCCTGTTTATCTGCCCTTAAAAAATTTCATCAAAAACAAAACGAAGGGAACAGTGTTTTATGACTCCACTTTATTTGCAGCTTTATTAATTGTATATCCTTTTTATGTATTGTTACTTGCTGTATTGTGTAGCATTCTTATAAGCCCTGTTTGTCTCTTACTGGTTATTGCAGTTCCCTTTTTTGCATTGATATATTTGTATTGGAAAGATGGCTTTGTGAGCACCATTAATTATTTCAAAATGCAAAAGAACGAACGGAAAGCACTTCAGGCGTTGTTGCAATAATTATTTCACTTTATTAAACCCAAGCATTCCAATCATCCAGCCCGGAAGAGGTCCTTCATTTTTACGTGTCTTCAGGTTCAAATGCCAGTTAAGTTTTTTTAGTATTGGAATTTTATGAGTCTCAACCAGCTCTATCAAAGTGCCATCAGGGTCTTCTACATAACAAAATCTTCCGGCAGAAGAACCCATTGAAAATGAATTAGCGCTATCTACCGTAAAATTATATCCCGCTTGTTCTGATTTGTTTTTCAATACATCCATATTCAAAACATCAAAACACAAATGGATAAAACCACAATCACCCCAAAAACGATCCTTATAAATTTTTACGGGTTGAAAGTCTAATGCTTCCACCAATTCAATTTGTACAGACCCTAACAGCTTACTGAAAGCCCCTTTGTTAGCTGCCTGCTTTTTCAGCAATGCTCTTCTAAACTGTTGCCCTTCCTGCTCTTTTAAAGGAAGATCGATTGCAGGAGCAGTACCACTGTATATTACCTCATCAATTCCTAAAACATCTCGGTAAAATTCAAGTGCCTTATCAAGATTAGACACACCTATTATAGCCCCAACTACACCGCCGCATATACCCTGTCTTGTTTTAAACCACTCATCTCCTTCTACAATATTAAAATGATTACCGTAAGGATCAGTAAGCCAGAAATGATTTCTGTCATCTGGTGCATCCATTAATGCAGATACATTTATTAAAGGCATTTTGCTAAAATGCTCATGAGCAGCCTTTACATTCTTTGACTTAATTTTTATAGCAAAAATTCCTAAATCGCCAAACCTGTTAGATGCACTTTCTAAAGGAACCCTTGAAGTAAATTGCCAGATTTCAAAACCTCCGCCGCCGGAAAGATTCATAGATAAGATGGCATGCCGGTTATGCACCTCGTAACCTGTATAACGTGTCATTAAAGAAGCTTCAGCCTTGTCGTCAAAGATCAAAACGTTCATACCAAAAAGATCTTTGTAAAGGTGCTTTGCTTCGTTTGCATTTGTTACACCTATACCTGCCTGCTGTATACCTGTAATTAAATCTTTCATAACGCTATACCGTTTTATCTTTTTACCTATATACCAACATTTCCTGATATTTTTCCACCATTTCCACTTGCGACGCTCCTATGTTGTACATTTTTACGATGGTACGGTTAGCCAGTTGTACGGTTAGCCAGCTATTCGTATCATATTTCCTTGCTGAAACCAATGCTGCCTTTGAGAATATTTTATACTTCCTCTTTTTTCGTGCCCTTTCTACAAACTCGTAATCTTCCATTATGAGCATACCCTCTTTAAAACCTCCAATCTCTTTAAATAGTTTATCCGTAATATATAAAGTTTGATCGCCGCCATAACAAATGAACCAATCAAAGCGGGTAAAAAAGGCATTAATACGTAGAATAGTTTTATTGCTATTGAATCTTGTCCGATACCTGCCCAATTCATAACCATCTGCAAGAGCTTGTTCAATATCCCGAACAAATGTTGGAGGGGGGAAAGTGTCGGCATGAACAAAATATAATACTCCACCACTTGCTATTGATGCTGCATAATTCATTTGAGATGCTCTTCCTTTTTTTGGAGATAAAACAGCTTTGACACCTGCCTGTTTCGCAACCTCTAACGTTTTATCCGTACTGCCACCATCCGATACAATTATTTCTTTGACTTTGTTGTTAGAATTACCTTTTAAATAATTAATGAGGCAAGTAATTCTTTCTGCTTCATTATAAGTTGGAATGACGATGGTTAACAATTATAAAGATTTTGTTTGCACGGGGCAGTTGTATGCTAAGTTTCAATAACAAAATTCGCACTATAAAACGAGCTTAGCCTTGTCCCCTTCGTTCAATATGATTATGAAAAATGCTTTTCATAAACAAGTTCTTCTATCAAAGCTCAAAAAGAACTCAATAAGGGTACGCCATTGTAGGAGCGAAGAATCATAAAGGCTGTAAATAAAGGAATACCCGACAAGACTTTTTTAGAAACACATTTAGATTGAAATGGTTTATTGTTCATTCAAATTCCAATTATAACTGAGATGGTCAATATCAGCATCCTTGTTTATTTTAACAGGTGAAAATCTGTTTAGAAAGTCAATAAGGCTGCCATTCTTTGTAAAGTCTCCTTTAAACCATGAAAAGATTTTAGAAAGTTGTAGCTTATCGTAGGTAATAATATTTTTAGATCTGTCTGCTAAAAAGGTTCGCCCCTGATCATTAAGCTGTTCGTCTAATCTTGCAGCTTCATAAGACTCGTTACGCAATTGAGGACATGAACGGGATGCGCAAACCAGTGTAAAATGAATACGAGGGTCATTAAATTGTTTTCTTAAAATGTCATGTTCTATCCGGTCAAGTTTCATGTCCTGCCCGCCAATCTTAAAAAACTCTTTTTGCCAGGGAGTATTAACAAATGGAATTTGAATTGAGGGACCTATGTCTTTTATACTTTTGACAGGATAATTATCTATGATTAATTTTAAAGTGAAAGCGTTGTAGGCATTGATCCAATACGCTTTCTTCTCGTTATTACTCCATTTATCAGAAGGAGGGTTTGAGCTTAATAATTTTAAATACTGTTCAAATTCTGCCTTGTCGTTTTTCAAACCTTTATAATTAACAAGGCCGCTGCTATTTACATACTTCTGTAAAATCTTTGTGTATAACTGATTTGACGGAGCATGATCAGAATTGCCTTTTGGTTGAGCGGTTGCGGCGATAACAAGAATTGTAAATGCGCTAATAAAGAATAACAACCTTTTCATACTATATTTTTTACATTGAATTTTTAAGTGAGTGAACATACTTACACCAATATATTATAGTCGTAAAATTTATAGGAACCTGACAAGCAGTGATGGATTAAGTAGAAGTGTCGGTATTGCATTTCCTACTATCCTCATATATATAAGCAGGATTAAATATCCACTTTAACAGTATTTTATAAGCATCTGCAACAGGTCAGGACTTGCGATTTAAATCGTACAAGCCACACTCATTTACCTTGCCACGTTTTTCTGCAAGTGCTATATCCCAGTCTATCTGGTCTGTTAAACTACAACATCTAAAACCACACACCGGTACGCCCTGCCTGGAACGGCAAAGCCATTCGAGGTGTTTCAGGTGCAGCAATACTATCTACAGACACAGTTAGATTATATCAATGTGGTGTCAGAATATAATAAGGCACAACCTTGAAATAAGTTTTTGGAAGGTAAGAGTAAAGTTAATATTTATAGCCCTCACCTTTATGTTCTTCAAGCTCAACACCTAAAGCCATAACCATACGATTGACAAAGTTGAAATACGATGTAACCAGCACTACATCAAGAATAGCGGCATCATCTAATCCTTTATCTTTTAACGGCGAAGTAAAATTTTGTTGTTCATGCGCAGCAGGATTTTGGGTAAGATGCACCGCAAAATCGCATAAGGCTATTTCCTTTTGGGATAAGTCAGCAGTATGATAATCCTTTTTTAACCGATCTATTCTGCTATTGTCTTTCCAATAATTATTCAAGGCGCTTCCATGATGTACCTGACAATATACACAGCCATTAGCAACTGAAACAACAACCGCAATCAATTCTTTTTCGGCACGCGGTACATTTGAAATTAAATTAACTGGTTTGATTTTCATTCTTT
>MWYU01000620.1 GCA_002050375.1 Chitinophagales bacterium 62-2 | reverse complement strand
ATTATATCCTTTGCCTCTTTGAATGGCCAGCCTGTAATTCTCTTCTGCCCGTTGGTAATTGGTCAATTTTTCGTAAATGTTTCCGAGTGCAATAAAGACACCAGGCGGGGCAACCTTATTTTTTGTCGCAAGGTTGTAACCTTTCTGTGCAAAGAACAAGGCTGAATCTAATTGATTCATTTTTTCATGAGCAGTTCCTAATTGAGCGTAGAAATTATATATAAGTTCATTGTTTATTTCTGACTGTTCACCTAACTGAATGGCACGTCGCAGGTTAATAACGGCATTCCGATCATCGGCCATCAACCGGTTAAGTAAGCCTATTTCAAAATAGGCAAGACTCATTACATATTTTTTATTGCTTTTCAGTTGTTCTGCAATCCGCAAACAGCGATAAGCCATTTCCAAGGCTTTAGAGAAATTGCCTTCCCGGTCCAAAGCGCCGGCTAAGTAAAAGAAGCCCAGGGCTTCGCCGTATTTATAATTCGATTTTTGTGAAAGCTGTACTGCCCTTTGTGCATAATAAAGGCAGCTATCGAGTTGTGTATTCGAATAATATTTTGACAGCAAACCTAAAAGCAAAGCCTTCGACGTATCTTCTTTGGCAGTAGCTAATTCATTTTGCAGGCTGTCTGCATATTTCGATTGTGCCCGGCTAAAGGTGAAAGCGAGGATGAGTGAGGCAGTAAGAAATAATGTTTTGGGCATAAATACATTTTATATGTTTGCTTTCCAAGGCAATTGAATTATAAACTCCGCAAACTCGCCTTCCTTCGTTTCCACTTTCAATTCTCCGCCATGTGCTTTTATAATATCATAGCTTAAGGAAAGACCTAAGCAGGTGCCTTGTCCGGTAGGCTTGGTGGTGAAGAATGGCTTTCTCTACTTACTGAAACCCCCCTCTTATCAAATCAATTACTACCGATTGGTCAATATATCTAAAAAATACTAGTTGAGCAACAATCGGCCTCTATACTTTCTGTCTCAACTTGTAACAGCATAAAAAAAGCTGCTACGAATTAATCCGCAACAGCTTTTACTATTTACCAATAAAGGTTTTACAATTCTACAATCAAATTACTTTTCTTTTCTCCCTGCATCAATTCAACACTGCGGCTGATAAAAGAAGTTAGCGCATTGCCCTTTAATAAACCCTGGCTTAACAAAGCAAGATCGGCAAGGTTGCGAACTTGTTTTTCCTGCTTTTGAATATCGTTTTCTTTTAATAAAGTTTCGAATATTTTATGGTTGCCATTTACAGTTAAAGTTACTTCATCAGGCATGTTTGCATACCAGCTTGCCATGCCGCCGCCCATTGCACCCATATCTTTCATACGACGCATAAATTCAGGCCTTGTAGCCACTACAGGCGGAGCTTCGGCACTTAGTCCTTTCACCTCAACATTTACATTTAGATCAGGAACCTGTATGCCAAAAAGATTTTTTAATTTTTCTTCTTCATCCTTACTTAGTACGCTGCCTTGTTCTTCATTTTTGTTGATTAGGTTGTCAACAATATCCGCATCAACACGGGTAAACTGAACGTTTTCCCATTTCATTTCCATGTGATTTATAAAGGCAGCATCAACCAGGGTTTCCATCTTTACAACTTTATATCCCTTGCCGTTAGCAGCCTGCACATAAGCATCCTGCTGGATGGGATCGGTAGTATACAAAATAACAAGCTTACCGTCTTTATTTTTTTGCAAGGTTTCAGCCGCCATTTTATACTCATCTAACGTATAAAATTTTTTGAAGCCCTTTTTGTCTCCCTCAGCAGGCGAGGAGTTAGGCTCTTGTTCTCCCCCAGCGGGGGAGTTAGAGGGGGCGGCATCCTCCATTATTAAAAACTTATTTGCCTTATCTAAAAACTTATCATCGGTCATCATTCCGTACTTCACAAATAAGCCAAGGCTTTCCCACTTTTCTTCGAATGAAGGCCTTTCGTTTCTAAAGATCTCTTCAAGTTTATCAGCAACTTTTTTAGTTATATGAGCATTAATCTTTTTTACATTAGGATCGCCCTGTAAATAACTGCGGCTAACGTTTAAAGGGATATCGGGGCTATCAATTACGCCGTGCAGTAACATTAAAAATTCAGGCACTATGTCCTTTACTTCGTCGGTTACAAAAACCTGGTTGCTGTACAGTTGAATTTTATCTTTCTGTATTTCGTAGCTCTGCTTGATCTTCGGGAAGTATAAGATACCGGTAAGGTTGAACGGGTAATCAACATTTAAGTGTATCCAAAAAAGCGGTGTTTCGCTAAAAGGATATAATTCCTTATAAAAATTCTGGTAGTCTTCGGTTGTTAATTCAGATGGTTTTTTTGTCCAGGCGGGAGTTGTATTGTTGATCGGCTTGTTTTCTTCGTTATCGTCTTTATCCTTCTCATCCTTTTCCGCATTTTTATCCGTGAAATATATAGGAATAGGTAAGAAACGGCAGAACTTTTTGAGAATGCTTTTTATGCGATCAGCATCTAAAAATTCTTTGCTTTCATCATTAATATGCAGTACAATCTTAGTTCCCCTGTCGGGCTTTTCTATGGAGTAAAGTTCATATTCGGGACTGCCATCACAACTCCAAAAAGTGGCAGGCGCATCTATATAGCTTTTTGTATAAACTTCCACTTTGTCACTTACCATAAAAGAGCTATAAAAGCCAAGACCAAATTTTCCTATAATATTTTCTTCATTCTGGCCTTTATACTTTTTTAAAAATTCTTCGGCCCCACTAAAAGCCACCTGGTTAAGGTATTTATCAACTTCCTCCTCTGTCATACCCACGCCACGGTCGATTATACTAAGTGTCTTTTCCTTTGCATCAAGTTCTACATCAATTCGCAGCTCTCCAAGATCACCTTTTGCCTCTCCGATAGAGGATAAGGTTTTGAGTTTTTGAGTTGCATCCACAGCATTACTTACCAGCTCACGTACAAAAATTTCATGATCGCTGTATAAGAACTTTTTAATAATGGGAAAAATGTTTTCTGTTTGAACCCTGATACTTCCTGTAGCCATAGTTTATTTTTTTATAGGTAAATGGTTTATTTACTGCAATGTATTTGTTACTGAAATAGTCAGTATTAACTGAGCAAGCCTAACAAAGCAGGTGCCATTAAAAATATTTCTGCCAGTCTGTCAAGGCAAGACCATTTGTATTTACACACAGTAATATATTTTTAAAAGAACCAAACTGCTATTTTTGCTGCATTGCAATTACAAATCTCTATCAATACCTTTTAGCCTGTTTCTTACTACTAACAATACGTGAGAGAGGCAGCATAGTATTATTTAAATCTGTTATGAAAGAAAAACTTTTACTCTCTACTGCTCTTTTATTTATTCTGTTTAGTGCAAACTCTCAGGTTGTTATTAATGAAATTTATGGGGGAGGTGGTAACAGCGGCGCTACTTATAAAAATGATTTTATTGAACTCTATAACAATAGTACCACGGAAGTAAATTTAGATGGATGGTCAGTTCAATATGCGAGTGCTGCAGGTACTACATGGTCGTTAACCGCCTTAACAGGCTCTATTCCTGCACAAGGATTTTTTTTAATTAAGGAGGCTGCAGGAACAGGCGGAACCACAGATTTACCTGCACCAAATATTACGGGAACACTTAATTTAAGCGCAACATCCGGTAAAGCAGCTTTAGTAAATAATGTTACCCCTTTAACCGGCAGTTGTCCCACAGGGGCTCAGATAATTGATTTCGTTGGTTTTGGAAGTAACGCTGCCACACCTCCAAATTGCTTTGAAACGACTGCAACGCCGGCTCCTTCTAATTCAACGTCCATACAACGAAGCCCCGAAGGTTTTGACTCAAATAATAATAGTGCAGATTTTAAAATTGCTACCCCAACACCTGTTGCATCTATATCAGTTCCTGATGTTACGCCTCCTTCAATTGTATCTCTTTCGCCTGCTAACAACGAAACAAATGTTGCTGCTTCTTTTATCGGCACCATCGCTTTCAATGAGCCCATAAAAAAAGAAACAGGAAGTATTTTTATAAAGACTTTTTCTGATAATTCTATTATCAAAACTATTGATGTTTCGTCTTTGGAAGTGAATGCTTCAGGCAGAGTTGCTTCGTTTTCTCTTTCAGGGTTAACTGCAAATACAGCCTACTACGTTGAGATAACTTCGGGGGCTTTTACCGACACGTCAAATAATATTTTCACAGGAATAACAGGCAACATCTCCTGGAAATTTACCACAGGCAGCAAGATATTTTCAGGCAATTTCAATACATGCTTTTCAACATTGCCGCAAGGATTTACACAATTTAGTGTAACGGGTGCTCAGGTATGGTCGTGTACAAATTTTGGCCGCGATGCTGCTAATCCAACAAGCAATACACCTAACCCTTATGGTGTTCAAACTAATGGCTTCGACACTACGAATGTTCCCAACGAGGATTGGCTTATTTCGCCTGCATTTAACCTCACCGGTACCACTTATCCTTTACTCGCATTTTGGAGCCGTACTGCATTTAATGGTGCGCCTCTTCAACTAAAAGTTTCAACTGATTATTCCGGCAGTGGCGATCCCCGAACCGCTAACTGGACTGATCTGAATGGCCGCTTTCCTAAACCTATAAGTGATGTTTGGACAGAATCTTCTAATATTAATCTCTCTCAATTTAAACAGCCCATAGTTTACATTTCTTTTGTTTATACTTCTACCAGCGAAGAAGGAGCAAGATGGACATTAGATGATATAAGTATAGATAATTCTGCAACTCCTCCGCCGGCAAGCATAACAATAAATACTACCGATATTCAGTATAGTTATGCAGCATCAGGCAATAACATGATTAAGAATTTTATTATCACCGGCAACGATATTACCGGAGATATAACTGTTTCTTCAACCGCTAACTT
Organism: Chitinophagales bacterium 62-2; assembly: GCA_002050375.1. Lineage (GTDB taxonomy): Bacteria > Bacteroidota > Bacteroidia > Chitinophagales > Chitinophagaceae > Segetibacter. Next base: position 191 of record MWYU01000620.1, on the reverse strand, counting down.
TCTTGTATCTGCAAATGGTACGGATTTCGGTTCGTCAGTAATCTTTACACAATCAGAAGCAAATAATGCCGCAAAAACTGTGTTTGTAAAGTTTACTCCCGATAAAAATGATGTAAATTATTCCGGCACTGCACTAATTGAAACATCAGGGTTAATTGATTCTGTCATCATTAAAGGAACAAGTATCGACC
>MWYU01000440.1 GCA_002050375.1 Chitinophagales bacterium 62-2 | reverse complement strand
TATCTATATCGTAGAAAGAATTTCCAGAAAGTTCCTCCTCAATGTCATGTAAGTTCAGGCATATATGCCCTTCAGGCAATTTCTTTGAAACCAGGAACGCAAACGGTTTAATTGATTCGCTTTTAAAAAATTCAGCAAACTGCTGGTGAACGTTATTTAGGGTTAGCATAAAACAAGGAAGCTTAAAAAAGCATTAGAGTTTAAATTACTAATATCGGGAGTAAGTTACAAGAAGAAAAATTTATTGATAACTAATGTATTTTCATTGAGAATGGCAAATATTTTATATGGTAGCATTGATGTCAACGGTACTAAAGGATCAGCCTGCAGCTTAAGTGAGAATGCGCCTTCTTATTAAAGGCTATATCTTTTGCCAGAACTTTTCAACTAGGCCAAATGGTTAAATTCTTGCTGTTGGATGTAAAGTAAAACCATCTGCTTATTCCTAAAAACATCATTTATGTGTCTATCTCTTTCATCTTTCTATCGGGTACCTTCTAGACTTGTAATAGCCTGAACGCAGATAAAACTTTTGGCTAGGTTAGGAGTTGGGAATAGCAATATAACTTAGATACGTGCCCTTCTGATCTCATTCGAATTAATCTTTCTGTGTTACAGGGTAACATTATTCGTTCTTTTGTAAGCGTATGGCTGATTGTACAACGGCCGCTCTAAGTTTGCTAACGCCATTTTAATTTCGCCTTCGTAAACTGCAATTGTCTTCGTTAAACTCAATTGCATAGATTTTTCTGCTGGAAGAAAGTAAGAATTATGCAATGCAAGTATCTGAATTAATAGAATTAAAGGTGCTCATAAATTTCTCAATGCTTCAACAATATGTTTGTTTGCCATTAAGCTTTATCTTAACTCTTTTTTCATGTTTTTCAACAGAAGGGTACACAACTGGCACTCCAGCCCTATACCACAAAAATTCATAATTGAAGATTTTGATAGTAACTTTAGGTAGTTAATCATCAAGCTGCATAAAGGCAGGCAAAGTTGAGTAAAGTTTTATAGGGATTTCCATTTTAATAGACCAAAAAATAGACCAAAAAAAGTAAAACCCGCTACCAGAGCGGGTTTTAAGAGAATTAAAGCGGACCGGACGGGTCCCTGAACCCTACCCTTAATCCTCTTTTTATCAACGTTTTATAACAATTCAATTTCTGCTACTCCACGAATTACCACTCACATCCTTTTGTCCTTAATAACGCAAATCGTTGATAAAAATATCAACTTTTTCTTATAATCTCATAATGATTGTTGTGCAACTTACCTCCCTCAATAGAACATTAGAGAGAAGTAGAAATTTAACGTCTTCGAACTCTTTGAGATATTCTAATGTTGTAATGAGCCTTATTGTTGGCAGAAATGTTTCTGCTTCAATATGTAATACTTCTCTGTGCTTTCCTATACTTTTTTCAGGCAAAGGACTGTTAAATACATTGGATATTATGTAATTCCTCGCCTATAAAAAAGGTTTCCTCCTGCTTCCAATGTCGGAAGATAAAGCCGCTCTTAATTTTCTCGCTTCATCCATCAGTGGTGTTATACCTTCCTTCACTTCCTGCTTAAAATCCATGTTGCGCTTCTTTTATTTTATCAATCATTTTTTGCATCAAATCTTTCAGATCAAAATATGGCCCCCGGCTTTTAGCTGACAAATAGATGCCGCCAGTATCAAAATACCAATCCCGCATCTGCTCTGATGTATCCTTGATAACCTGGTAGGTGATTGAATTTTCGCGTGAATACCTCGCAAGTGGTTTTAGTTTCGGCCACAGCAGCTTATACACCCGCAGCCGTTCATTGTGTAACTCCTTGTCATACTCCACAGTTAGATACAGCCGGATTTTCGAAACCGTAACTATATAACCAATAACCGCAGTGATACTACCTGAAACTAATCTTGCCAGCAGGATTAGAGCGTTGCATCCATCGTACTAAACGTTAATTGAAGTATAGGAAAATAGTTATGACAGATCAATAAAGCGAGCCTACAGCAAGACGTTACGGCTCTGCCGCATCTGTTACATTTGGAAATAAGTGGGGATAAATATTTATTGGTTATGCAGCCAAAGAACAAAATGTTTTAAAATCATTAAACTTAGGAAAAGTTACCTGCCCCTTCTTAATCATCCTTACCATTTCTATTCCTGTCAATGTTCTCGATGCTGATTCAAAATTTTTAAATCCAAGCATATTATGTGTTCGCCATTTTATAAACCGATGATCCCCTTCTACCCTATTATTTAAATATTTACTTTGCCTGATCCTTATTTTCTTTATGCACCTTTTATTGGAGGTTCTGATCGCCTCCTTGTTCGCTCCACTCTTATCAATATTAATCACTTTTGGACAGCCATTATTAGCAATTGCTTTAAGTAAAAACTTATGTGCTGCCAGCTTATTTCTCCTTTTTGTTAATATAAAATCAACTGTTTTCCCCTCCTTATCAACAGCTCTATACAAATACACCCACTCACCTTTTACCTTAATATAGGTTTTATCCATCCTCCAGTTACTACCAACGGATTTTTTCCTTCTTTTTAATCCAGCTTCAATTAATGCAGTAAACTTATATACCCATCTTTGTATTGTAGCATGGTCAACTTTTACTCCCCGGATAGATAACAGCTCTTCAACATCCCTATAACTAAGGCTAAATCTTAATTTAAAGTATACAGCTTGTAAAATGACCTCCTTAGGAAAACAATGACCCTTAAACATTCGGCAAGTTAAACCCTAACCAATTTAACCCGCTCGGATGCGACAGAACCATAAAGTTACCTTGAAAAGCATATAGCTGCCCTTGCACCGAATACTATGCCTTCCAGTTAAATGCTTTAAGGCAACAAAACCCTTAATAGGTACTTCGTTCCTTGAATACTAAAGCTTAGGACACCTGAAATATCCTGTATTTACTTCTGATCTTCCGGTAAAGGTGACAGAAAGTTCAAAGCTATTTGGCTTAGTAGTAAGCCTGCCTAAAGAAGAAGCATTTGCGTCGTAGCTAAATCCGAAAGTCATATTATTATAATTCAGCCCGAAGAAGGGCGACACTGCATCTTTTACCCGGTAATTCACCCCGGCCATTACATCTACCTCATCGTTCGCACGAAGTTCGGCATAAGCTCCAACCATCGTTTCCTGTGCATTCCCCTGCAGCATATATATTGCATTAGGCACAATAGAAAATGTTTCATTAACCTGTACCCTTACACCGGCATGTAATGTAGAACGAATGGGTAACTTATATTTTTGGCCCATAAGAAATGGATCTTCAGGTTGTGTAAGATGGTTAGCGGAATAACCTGTAAACACATTCACTTTCTTTTCAGGGTCGCCATCAAAATAAACTATTCCTGCGCCTGCATCAAAACTGGTTGATGATGTCCGGTTAAAAAAATCAGAAGTTGCTGTTGCAGGATCAAAGCCGAGGTATGGTCTCCACTGATCACCAAATTCAAGTTTTGAAGGGTCAAAACGCCTGTTGATGATACCACCTTGCATTCCAAATACTATCCTCTTAAAACCATAATCATCTAATTTAATACCGGTATAAGCTACAGAGAAGTAGGAATTAATAAAACGATAGCCACCATTTCCTGCAGTCTGGTTTAAAAAATTAATTCCAAAATTCAGGTTTCTGGTTGTTGAAAGATCGGCAGATACCCCTGTTGTTAAAAAAGGTTTGCCAATAGTGTTCCATTGATTTCGATAAATAGCGGTGGCCTTGTAATCAACATCAGATACTGCGGTAAGTGCCGGATTTAAGTATATAGGATAAGCATAGTATTGGGAAAAATGAGGGTCCACCTGGCCCTGCACAACTAGAAAAGAGCGGCACAAAATCATCATCACATAACAAATTATTCGCATTACATCAACGTATTAAATTTACAAAACCTTTCCTTGTTATCTCTGATCCATTAAGCATAATTATATGCATTTCATATACGTATATACCCAGGGGCTGAGGCTTTCCTTTATAGCTGCCATCCCAGCCTTTGGTTATATTATCGGTTGCGAAAATCAGTTCTCCCCACTGGTTAAATATTCTCATTTTACCTTTCGCTATAGTAGTTCCCATAGGCAGGAATAGATCATTCTTACCATCGCTGTTGGGTGAAAATGCATTTGGTATAAAGAAGTCGCTCTGTTCTCTTACTTCTAAATATAGTTCTGCAGTATCAATACATCCTGTAATAGATTCAGCTATTACTTTTATCCGCCTTGATGAGTCGGCAGTTATTTTTTGGGTTGATGCTTTTTGTAAAGAAAAAAGTTGTGCAGGCTCCCATGCAATTACCTGGTAAGGTATGCTTGAACTGGTTGATAGAATTACGGCTGTACCAGCAGAAACCGGGTTGACACTTGCTGTTAAAGACAGCCCGAACGGGGTAACATTAATATTAGTGACAACATAAACGCTGTCGCATCCCAATGTTGTTTTAAGCGTATCTCTAACAACAGCAGAGGTTGTATAGGTTATAGAATTGAAGACTACACTATCACATCCACTTACTGTTAGGGCTTGGGTAACAGCAGGTGTATTTTGTATAGTTATGTTAGTTAGGCCGTAGATGCTGTCGCAACCTGAAATGGTGCGTAATGTATCTCTTGCAATTGTTGAGCTTGTATAAGTAACACCATTGAATATTACACGGTTACATCCTGATATAGAAGCAGATTGTGTAGCAGCATTCTTGATTTGTTTAACAACAATAGTAGTGTCATAAGTGCACCCTCCTGCATCCTTTATTGTTAAATTATAAGAACCTGCGCCAAGGTTATTAAAGATATTGTTTTGCCCAAATGTCCCGTTGTTTAGTCTAAATGCATAAGGAGCCGTACCACCAGTGCCACCTGCAGTTATAGAGCCATTATTTTTTCCACATTCTTCATCAACCGTGGTTGCGGTTACTGTTGCAGTAGAATTAGGTTGATTTACGGTAACAGTCGTTGGTGCAGAAATACAACCTTCACTGTTCTTAACAGTTACATTATAAGTGGATGGAGCAAGTCCGATAAAAGCAGTACCTGTTTGATAGCTGCTTCCATCAATGCTGTAGGTAAAGCCGGTGCCTGTTGGTGCGGTGATGGTAATAG
>MWYU01000390.1 GCA_002050375.1 Chitinophagales bacterium 62-2 | reverse complement strand
ACCAAGGCCATCCTGCGTTGTATAAAATGGCCGTTTTTCAACTACGTAATGTGCATCTTCAGCAATGCCAAGGGCATGATAAATAGTCTGGTGTATCTGATCTATCACTATAGGTTTATCTATGGTTTTACAAGGGCGCTCATCAGCAGTTTTACCATACACCTGGCCTTTTTTTATACCACCTCCAAACATCAGGATAGAGCCACCATCGGTAAAGTGCCGATGCATGCCATAATGTTTCAACTCCTGAATGACATCAGGTTGCTGAACCTGCTCCTGTACTTTAAGGCCGGGACGACCTTCCACCATCATATCCCTGCTGAATTCACTGGCTAAAATTACAATGGTACGATCGAGACGTCCTGTGCGTTCAAGGTCTTTTATTAATTGAGCAACAGGGCCGTCAATTTGCTTTTTCATATCCACTGCCCTGGTATTGCCATTTTCGTGAGTATCCCAGCCTTCAAATGGTACATATTCGGTAGTTACACTAATAAAACGTGCACCTTGCTCAACCAATCTACGCGCCATCAGGCATCCTAATCCAAATTTTCCGGTATTATAAATGTCATATACCTCTTTTGGTTCTTTACTTAGGTCAAATGCCTGTGCTTCGGGAGACTTCAAAAGTATGTAAGCCTGTTCCATAGACCTTTTCAGCGATTCTTTCTGGTAGTCGCTGCCGAAATCTCCTACAGGGCTTTGGTTTACCAGGTCGTTATACAACTGGTTGCGCTTTTCAAACCTTGTATTCGACATTCCCACAGGAGGTTGTACAGTTTCCAGTCCTCCTGAAGGGTCAGGTATCAGAAACGGACCATATTCATTTCCTAAAAATCCGGCACTATGAAAAGCTTTTAGTTCTTCTCCTTCACCCAAAGTAAATCTCTGTCCGATATCAATAAAAGCCGGAATGACCGGGTTAACAGGCCCTAACTGTTTAGCAATCCAGGCGCCAAAATGAGGTGCAGCAACAGTTTGAGGCGGCTTGTAACACGTATGCCAGTGATACTGGTGGCGGGAGTGTAAAATAAATCCCATATCAGCCCCTACATAAGACCTTATCAGCGTTCCTCTATCCATGATCTTTCCTATAGATTCGAGACCTTCAGAAAACGAAACACCATCTATGATAGTGGGTACAGGTTTAAAGGTGCTCAATACACTATTTGCATCCATTCCTTTGGTAAAAGGAGTAAATCTTTTTGGATCAAACGTATCGGTATGAGCCATTCCACCTGCCATCCATAGTAAAATAACAGAGTCTGCTTTTGCGTTGCTTTTTTTGTGGTTACAGGAAGTTAAAAAGTTAGTCATGGGAGCGCCTGCTGCCATTGCTGCAAGCGTAGCACCACTCGTATTCTTCAAAAAGTCTCTTCTGTTCCATTTCATGGTCGTAAAATTTGTGGACTATAAATATAACTAGTATATTATTTGGAACTCGGGAAGAAGCATGATTGCCCAGAACAGATCCTGGATTGCTTCTGTGCCCGGAGCAGTACCCAGCACTTGTTTGGCAACTTTCCATTCTTTTTCCTGTGGTTCACGCCCTAAAGCTTTCCTATAAATTTCCTTTATAATCAAGTCGCCCTGCCTGTACTTTTGACTCCAACTCACTGCCCCCTTTTTAAGAGCCTCATTGAAGCGGCCCCCATTTGTAAGTTCGAGCGATTGCAGCAGGTTTGCCTGCGATTCCCTGCTGGTAGAAACTGTTTCCCTGTTAGGTCGGCCAAGTGCGGTAAGAAAAACATTATTCATTACAAGGGAGGCACGCGGATAGAGCAGGATTAATTTTTCGTCCACTAATTTTTCAGCAGCTAACCTTCCTGCGGCTGCTCTTTCATCAGCTATTTTTTTTGCAATTAACTTTTCAGCGGCCTTTTTTTCGTCAGCTAATTTTTGCTCGGCTGCAGATTTTTTTACTACTGGTTTTTTTACTGTTGTTTTTTTAGCAACTGGCTTTTCAGGTACCGGTGCGGCGAAAGGATTGAATTTTACAAGAGAATCAGGAAAAACAGGAGCGACAATACTGCTGACGGCATCTGCAAATTGTTCGGCAGACATTCTCCTTCGAAGCATTCCTTTGAATTTGTAGTCTTTAGCAGTAAGCTGATTCGGCTCCTTAAACCCTACCGACGGCATCTGGTAAGTTTTAGAGGTTGTGATCATATAGATCAGTTCCTTAATGTCGGATTTGTTTTGCACAAAATTGAAGGCCATCCAATCGAGCAGGTCCTGGCTCCACGGTTCGTTGTCCATAAGGTCCACCGGTTCAACAAGACCACGCCCCATTAGCTGTGCCCATATCCGGTTAACAATAGTGCGGTACAAACGGCCATCCTCAGGTTTGGTCATAATTTCCGCCAGTTGCTTTTGTTTTTCTGCGGCTTTGGCTGCGCTATCTATATAACCTAATTCTTTCCAAAGCATTTTCGATGTTGTAAACTTGCCGCTCGGCTTATCACAACGATTGATTTCAAGCGATGAATCGGCGAATATATTTGCAAAGCCATAAGCGTCATCCAGCTTCCAGTCGCTAATAAAGCTGTTATGACAGGAAGCACATTTCAGATTAAGACCAAAAAAAATCTGCGACACATTTTGGGCCGCTTGCATTTCGGTTCTCTGGCTTGCATTGATAACACCGCGCCATTTAATACCTGCAATAAACCCCTGCGATTCTTTCTCAGGACTTATAAGTTCTCTTACAAATACATCGTAAGGTTTATTAGATTTTAGAGACTGATATAGCCAGTTATTAATATTAAAGCGGCCACCTGTAATGTATCCTGTACCGGTATAATCGTTTCGAAATGCATCATTCCAGAACGTGAGCCAGTTCATCGCATAATCATCATTGCGGTTTAAGAGGTTTCTTACCCATATTGATCTTTTATCCGGCCTGGCATCTTTATAAAATGCGTTCAAGTCTTCAGGCGAAGGCAGCAATCCAATAATGTCAAGATATATTCTTCTTAAGTAAGTTCTGTCATCCACGGGCGGGGCCCATTTTAATTTATTTTTCTTAAAATATTCGTTCACCCACAAGTCCACAGGGTTCTGCAGGTTTGCGGATGCGGGAGGAAGTGGCGGATTTCTCGGTTCCATTTTAGCAACCCGGTAATTGTTTTCTTTATCAGTCCCCTCCGGCCAGGGCGCCCCTTTTTGAATCCAGAATTTTATGGTGGCAATATCGCCTTCAGATAATTTTTTGCCTTTTGAAGGCATTACGTCTTTATGATTTGCCGGCAAGGTTATTCGCCTGTACAAATCGCTTTTTGCAAGGTCGCCCGGAACAATAACAGGACCATCTTCGCCTCCTTTAAATAACATTTTTTTGCTATCAAGCCGCAGCTCTCCTTTTATTTTTTCGGGCCCATGGCATTTATAGCAGTTATGAGCCAATATGCCTCGTACCTGCATATTAAGTTCCAACTCCTCCTTTTTGTTAAGCTTTACAGTATCAGCTTTATAGGATGCAAAATCAAAATTTTTAATGGGTGTAGCTTCGTAGTCATTGCTCCAGGGAATTGCAGCGGAGAGGTAGTCATTTCCGTGGGTTAAAGAGGCCCCAAAGTGCCCCGCCACGCATACTCCCACCCCCGAAAGAAGAAGTATGGCCCGGTAAGGCTTTATTAAATTATACCGGTTTTTGCCTAATATTTTAAAGAGAAAGAATAAGCTGAGGCTTCCAAAGCCAGCCGTTGCAATTCCTGTCCACTGATGTAAATTTAAAGTGTCCTTGCCATAATCTCCGTTCCTGGCAAGTAGCAAGCCTAAGATAACAGAAATGATAGAAGCTACTACTCCGGCAATCAGCAGTATATTTATTCCGGGTCGTAATTTTGAGTTGAAGTTTTTGAGTGTTAGAAGTTCTAAGACAGCAGCAAATAAAAGCAGGCTTACAGGAAAATGAACAGCTAAAGGATGCAGGCGTCCTAAAAAATTCCAAAGCCAGAAGGTGTTATTTTCAGCAAGCGGTACATCGCCGGAAGCATTTAAAGGTGCATCACCTGCATACGAACTTAATATTAATACCGGGTTTACAACGAATATCAATAACATGATCAAGGTAACAATGAATGCCTTTCTTGTAAGAAAAGTATTTCTGCTTTGTTTTTTCATTTGAATCCTGAGTTATACGAATTATCACCTTTACTTAGAATTGATATCTGAATTTGCAGTAATGGAATTAACTTGTTTCACTCTAAGTACACTATTCTAAAAACAAATTGCAATTCTGCAAGGCTATAATTTTCGAAGTTTTATATTCCGGTACTCTACCTTCATTGGCGGACCAACGTGCACCTGAACTCCTAATAATCCTTCTAACTTTCTATTAGCGGGATCGTTATCTGTTACATCGCTCATCAAAATTCCATTAATATAATGTTGAAGGTGGTTGCCTTTTATAACTAAGCGGCAGGTATTCCAATCTTCAGATTTAATTTTAGCCTTTAACGAATCCGAATTGCCTAACGTTCCTGTTACCGTTCTTTCTAACCAGGCATTGTTTTTAATATGCATCCTTAAGGAATCGGAGGAGTTTTGGTTTGCATTTACAGTTACTTTCTCACCCCGGTAGGCAAGTGTTGTTCTTGCCCTTTCTTCATAGTTTTGTCCTGTGTACCTTTGTGCCCCATCAATATCAGCCTGGTAGCCTTTTAAAGCATGAGGAACGTCTGTCAGTTCCGCACTTCGGTAGTTGATGCCACTGTTACCTGCTTTCGTTATTTTAAAATCAAGAGTTAATTCAAAATCGGCCGGCTTTCCTCCACGCCAAATAATAAATGAATTTGTTTTTAAGAGTGTAGTGGGAGTAATCTCACCCACAAGATTTCCATTTTCTACTCTCCAGTAGGTTGGATCGCCCTCCCAGCCATTAAGTGTTTTGCCATCAAAAATTTGTACAAAGCCATTTGCTTTGCTATTGTTCTTGCTTTGTGCTTTGCAACTTGTCATCGTAAATATGAACGGCAGCAATACAACCAGGATTACTGCAAGCGGAATACATTTAACTGAAGTATTTTTTATCATTTTAAATGAATTACTGTTTATAAAAGTTTTTTATTGAACCGGTTTTAAAAAAAGTTCAAAACGAGATGGTGCAACTT
>MWYU01000498.1 GCA_002050375.1 Chitinophagales bacterium 62-2 | reverse complement strand
TTGCTATGCTATACTCGCAATAACAAAATCAAAAAAGCGCATGAACTTATTTTTGCTAAATTAGATTTTTAGTATTTTTAGACAGCTTCTGAATTTGTTATGCCCATAACACAATTTTTTGCGAAGTTTGCAGCATACTACTTTAGGTTATTGTCTTAATCTTAATTCTTTCACCATTGTAGATTTTGCGCAAACGTTTGCGCCTTTAAAAATTAATTTTTATGGTTAATATTGAGTCCCGCTTGTTTATAGTAAGTATCAAACAAATAGCAATTACAGGTATTGACCCGGAAGCAATGTTACCGGGTAATTTTTAGTATGTTCCTTGTGCAACTGTTTTTTATATATCTATTAAAAAAGTTCAATTATTAAAACTAATTAACCGAATTGTATGAACCAGAAATTTTTACTTCTCATTTTTCTATTGTGTATGGGCGCTTGCATGCAGGCTTCGGCTCAAGGAGGTCCTTTTACCGTTACGGGAATTATAAAAGACAACGCCGGCAGCCCGCTTCAGGATATTACTGTGTCGGAGAAAGGGCGGCAGAATGCAGTGACGACTGATGCAACCGGTGCTTTTAAAATTGCAGTTTCCGGTAGAAATGCAACCCTTGTGGTCACTAGTGTCGGCTTCGAACCACAGGAAGTGAAAGCAACAGGAAATAATGTCAATATCACCTTAGTCCAAACTGTTAAAGGGTTGGATGAAGTAACAGTAGTGGGTTATTCGACAAAGAGGAGAGAACAAATTTCCAGTGCTGTTGCTGTCGTTTCAGGTGACAAACTTCGGGATGTTACGTCTAATAATTTCGTGGGGCTTTTACAGGGTAAAGCGCCGGGTGTGGTAGTATCATCGGCTTCGGGTGATCCAACCGCCGGGTCGGATGTAGTGATACGTGGAGCAGGCACTATCAATGCCAGTACTTCTCCCCTGTATGTTGTTGATGGAAATATTGGTGGATCTTTCAATCCTACAGATGTTGAAAGCGTAACCATTCTAAAAGATGCAGCAGCAACCGGTTTATATGGTTCACGCGCTGCCAACGGTGTTATCATTGTTACTACGAAATCGGGTAAAAACGGAAAAACCAGAATTGAGTTTAATTCAACGCAAGGCTTTAGTGAAGCTTCAAAGGGCAATTTTAGAATGATGAATTCGCAGGAATTGTATGATTATCAAAAAACTTTTTTTAATCAAAACCCTGCTGTATTAAATACCAATACAGACTGGTGGGACCTTGCTTTCAGAAAGGCTAAGGTGAACAGCTATACTTTATCTGCTTCCGGCGGCAGCGACAAGACTCAATTTTATGTTGCCGGTAACTATTACAAAGAAGAAGGCACAGTCATCGACAATGACAGGACCATGTACAACTTGCGGACAAACCTTAACCAAAAGCTGACTGATAAGCTGAAACTGAGCGTATTACTAAATGGCAAATATATAAAAGACAATTTCACAACTTCCATTAACAATCCGCCCAACAGCCAGCTGGTGAATAATGTACCAGGTGCCTTAACTGATGCTTATCTGAACCTTCCCTATGACTCTGCTTTTAACGCCGATGGTAGCGGAAAAGATCCAAGATTTGGAACCTGGTTAGGCAGAGACAGGAATAATTACTTCCATTTAAGAGATTATAATACTTCAAACGGAAGAAGCTTTACTATGGCCGGTGATGTTAATCTGGATTACAATTTATCAAAGAATATTACATTCTCAACATACAACAGGGTAAATCTCTTTAACTCTCGAAGTAATACCTATTACGACAAAAGGACAAAGCCCGGTGCTCCCACTTCCGGCGCACTTTACAATAACCAAAATTACTCGAGTACATTAGTTAGTTCAAACAGGTTAAGGTATAGTAACAATTTTGGCCAGCACAGTATTTCAGTATTGGGGGTTGCCGAAGCTGAAAAAGGATATGCTGACTTTACTTCAATTACAGCAAAAGGACTACCTCCCGGCAGAAGTGCTTTTAGTACTGCAACTGATATCATAACCAACCCCGGTGGAGGTAATGACAGCTATCTTTTTAGTAAATACCTTGGCCAGGCAGATTATGGTTTCGCAGGTAAATATTTTGCTGTTGCTTCCTGGGTAAACGAATTTTCTTCAAGATTTGGTAACAATAACCCGAGTGCAGATTTTTACCAGTTGGGTGCTTCCTGGATTATGACTAAGGAGTCGTTTATGAGCCGTATTCAACCTATAAGTTTTGCAAAACTTCGTGTTAGTTATGGTACAACAGGTAATGCCGAAGGCATCGGCTTCTATGCCTCATTGGGTCTATATAGCATTTCTTCAAGCGCCAGTTATGCAGGTTTGCCAGGTGCGGCACCAGTACAAAAGGCTAATCCGGATTTAACCTGGGAGAAGTCAAAAGCAGCCAATATTGGAGTTGATTTAACCTTGTTCAAACGTATAGACCTTAGTGTAGATGCTTATCATAAAACTACATCGTCGTTGTTATTTTTCAGAGGCCTTCCGGCTACTACAGGTTATAACGGAGTATTTGAAAATGTGGGAGCGATCAGGAACAAAGGGGTTGAGTTTAATTTAACAACAAGAAATATTTCAACAAAAGATTTCAGATGGGAAACCAACCTGAATATGGCCTTTAACAGGAATAAAGTGTTGGAGGTAAACCAGGGCCGCTCTGAAGTAAACACAGGGGCAATGCAACCCGTGGGAGTTGGGCACAATCTGGATGAATGGTTTATGCCAATATGGGCTGGTGTTGATCCGGGCAACGGCAAACCACTTTGGGAAAGCTTGCTTACGGATGCTGACGGTAAAAAATATGTTACCTACACAAGTAGTTACAACCAGGCAACGATGCAGTATACAGGCAAAACTTCTGCGCCTAAATTCGCGGGAGGCTTTTCAAATACAGTTGGATATAAACGCTTTAGTTTAAATGCCTTTTTCAATTTTGTTTATGGAAACTGGGTGTATAATAGCAGCCGCTTTAACTTCGACAGCGATGGTTTGTATGAAAGTTTTAACCAGATGGCGCTTCCTGAGGGCTGGAGCAGATGGGCAAAGTCTGGTGATATCGTCTCACATCCAAAACCGGTTTTCGGGCGTAGCGACGCATCTAATGCAAGTTCATCCCGTTTTCTTGAAGATGGCAGCTACATTCGTCTGCGCAACATTACCTTGGGTTACGATTTAGCACCACAAATAACAAGTAAAGTTAAAATAGGGGGCGCCCGGATTTTTATAAGTGGCGATAATTTATGGACAGCTACCAATTACTCAGGTACTGATCCGGAGGTGGTATTAGGGTCTGGCGTTTCTTCATTACGGTATCCTATTAGCAGGAAAATATTGGTCGGTCTAAATGTCACCTTTTAATACGAATAGAACCCCAGTTTACCTTTTACCAATCAACTATAAAATTAAATTGAAATGAATATAAAAATTTTAGTACCCACTTTGCTAACCGGCTTTTTAGTCTTGAGCTTTAGTGCATGCAGAAAGACCTATCTTCCATCTACCTCTATAGATGAAAACTCGGCATTATCAAATGCCGGTGATATTGAAACGGCCACCATTGGTACCTATGCAATATTTAAAGATCCGGGCTATGTTAGAAGTGGCCATTTCCTGATGGAATATCCCAGCGATGAAATAGCGCAGGGCCAAAACTCTTCAGACGATCTGACGAGAGCCTATCGTTATACACAATTAATCACATCTACCCATCCGGCATTATTCTGGGCACAGGCATATAAAGCTGCCAGTGCTGCCAACCGTATCATTGGGGTGATTGATGATAATGCTACTGCTAATTTAAAGCATATTAAAGGGGAGAACCTTTTTATACGTGCCTTGATGCATTTTAACCTGGTGCGGATCTTTGGAAGACCTTATCCACAGGGAAATGGCAATAATCCCGGCGTTCCTATCCTTAAGGAAGGCTTAACCGATGCGGAAAAATTAACACTGTCACGTAGCTCTGTAAAAGAAGTATATGATTTTGTAATTGCCGATCTTTTAAGGGCGGCTGACCTGATGACCATACGAAAATCAAACTCATTTGCATCCAAAGAAGTTGCGTATGCTTTGTTATCACGGGTATATCTCTATAAAGAAGATAATGCCAAAGCAATTGAATTTGCTAACATGGTAATTGGTAATAGTGTTGCGGGCACACCAGCGTCAGGGCGATACAGCTTAGTAACGGGAGGTTCATATCCTAATTATTTCCGAAGTGTACCGGATGGTAATACCGAGACCATTTTTGCTATCCGCCACATTAAAACAGAAGACAGGGGTTTTTCTGCAATTGGCTCGATGTATTTTAGTGGAGACGCGAGTGGTAGTCCTCAAAACCAGGGATTTAGCGGATGGGCTGAGATTTATGCTTCTAAGAAGTATTTCGACTTCGTTTCCTCCAACACAGCAGACATCCGCAACAGTTTTATCACTCCTTATAAAGTTAATGGTGTATTGCAATTTAATACTAAGCTTACTCCTAATACACCTATGTACTATATTAACAAGTATAATTACCAGGAAGGACTTGTCACCCTCAGTTCACCAGTTTACCTGCGTTTGGCTGAAATGTTTCTTATAAGGGCTGAAGCAAATGCGAAATTGGGCAATCACCAACTTGCTTTAGATGATGTTAACCTCCTTCGCAGAAGAGCCGGATTGTCAGGGGCAGATTTACATAGTACCGCAAGTGTTGCTGCCGCTGGAAAATCTATACTGGATGCCGTACTCGAAGAGCGTTGGTTGGAGCTTGCATTTGAAGGACATCGTGCATACGACCTTTTCCGGAACAACAGGCCATTGATAAGGAACTATCCTGGTTCTCATGTTGTCGACGGAAACGTTAATATGACCATTGGGCCTAACGATAACAGAGTCGTTTTTTACATACCCCAGGATGAGATAAATAAAAACCCTAAACTAATTCAAAATCCATAACCCGCTGGTTGCAGGCTTAGCTAAAATTATAACGATGTAGTTTTTAAAACCTGTACACATGATGATTCCGGTTCCTCTTATTTAGTATACGAAAAGAGCGGACCGAAAATGAATCAATTATTAAAAAATTAAAAATGAAAAAAATAAAAGTTTCTATTTTTTCCTTAATCCTCGCA
>MWYU01000386.1 GCA_002050375.1 Chitinophagales bacterium 62-2 | reverse complement strand
AGTGTAATGAATATGACAGGAAATTTCAATCGTATCATTTAGTATAATTTTTTAAGCGCAATGAATTGAATATTAGCTATTCCTATTGCATT
The DNA here is from genome assembly GCA_002050375.1 of Chitinophagales bacterium 62-2. Classification (GTDB taxonomy): domain Bacteria; phylum Bacteroidota; class Bacteroidia; order Chitinophagales; family Chitinophagaceae; genus Segetibacter. Next base: position 5,099 of record MWYU01000386.1, on the reverse strand, counting down.
TCCAATGAAGATTAGTGCTGTAACAACTGTTCTTTTTATAATTATAACTTTCCGGTTGAAGTGTAACTGGTAGCGACATTTCTTTTTAGTCAGGGAGGGCAAAAGCCACATATTTATCTCCCGACTTTGTTTTTTGCTTACCTCCACCACCACATGCTATAACTACAAATTGCTTACCTTTTACCTCATAAACAGTGGGTGTAGCAATACCGGCAGCAGGCAAATCTGCTTCCCACAACAGGTCACCGGTTTTTTTATCAAAAGCCCTGATCTTTTCATCTCTTGTCGCTGCAATAAATATCACTCCACCTGCTGTAACTGCAGATGAACCAAAGTTTTCACTTCCTGCATGTATCCCTTTGGCTTTTAATTCCGGGTAGTCGCCTATAGTTTGCTTCCATAGTACCTCACCGGTATTAAGGTTAACAGCGGAGAGATGGCCCCAGGGCGGCTTCACAGCAGGGTAACCTTCTTTAGTGAGAAACTTTCCACCATCCATCCTGTAAGGACTTTTAAAATAAGGAGGTAGTTCTTCCCTGTCTGAAATACTAAACCTTTGATTTTGTTTGGATTTTATATTGAGGATGTAAGTAGCTATAGCTGTTTTTTGTTCTTCGGCTAAATGACCGAATGGAGGCATGTTATTTTTTCCGGTAGTGATCAGGCTTTTAAAAGAAGCTTCGTCAAATTTTACCCCGGGACTTAAATTGCTTCTTTTTTCTATACCTACTAAAGATGGATTAGCACCTAAAGCGCGGTTAGTTTCACCTCCTCTGCGGTCTAAACCATGGCAACCACTGCATTGCGCTTCAAATAAAGCTTTGCCCACTTGTAAATTAGTTCGTACTGCAGCTATTTGGTTTGTATCCGGTTTATTCACATCTGTCATACGCACCACCCATGGCGATTCATTTGCATTTACGTACATGATCCCTGAAGTTGGATCATAAGATGGACCGCCCCATTCAGTGCCTCCGTTCCATCCCGGAACTTCCAAAGTACCTTGTACAGAAGGCAGGTTCCACATATTGTCGGTTTTATAAGACCTGAATTTTTTTAATATATCCTGATAAGAAGAATCAGGAATACCATCTTTAAAAAGATCAGCCTCTGTTATAACCTGCCGTACAAAAGGTTTAAAAAATGTTGGAACGGGTTGAGTGGGGGAAGCCTTTTCTCCCATAAGTTCTGATGGAGGAACCTGCACTTCTTCTATAGGATGAATGGGTTTACCTGTTACTCTATCAAACATAAATATGTACCCATGTTTAGTAACCTGAACAGCGACATCTGTTTTTTTCCCATCCTTGTTAATTGTTGCTAATATTGGATGGGTAGGAATGTCCCAGTCCCACAAATCATGATGAACGAGCTGGTAGTGCCAAATCAATTTTCCTGTAGCTGCATTTAACGCAAGAACAGAATTTGCATACAAATTATTTCCTTTCCGGTTGCCTCCATAAAAATCAGGAGTAGCTGAACCGGTTCCGGCAAACACCATCCCTCTTGCTTCATCCAGGCTAAATCCTCCCCAAACGTTAGCTCCTCCTACATAAGTATAGGCTTCAGGGTTTTCCCAACTCTCATAACCCGGTTCTCCGGGGTGAGGGATTGTATGAAAGATCCAGCGCTGCTTTCCGGTATGAACATCATAAGCCCGGATATGCCCGGGTGCAGACTTTGCAGATTCTGATAAACGGGAACCTAAAATGATCAGGTCCTTATAAATAATGCCAGGGCTTGTATTAGATATATGCAGGTCGTGCTGGTTTTTAATCTCTAACCCTTCATGCAGATCCACCATTCCATTATTGCCAAAAGTTGGAATAATTTTTCCGGTAAGTGCGTTAATGCAGTATAAAACATGGCCTCCTCCGGGAGTGTATAAAATACGCTGATCCTCATCTGAACCTTTATAAAATGCTACTCCGCGCGAAATTTTGGTTGAAGGAGCAAAAGGACCACGACCTGTATTTTTACCTTTTTCCGGAACTGTTCCCGGATCATATACCCATTTCTCTTTGCCGGTAGCAGCATCTAAAGCAAATAATTTCAGTTGCGGATTAAGTCCATAAAGAATGCTATCTACAACAATAGCATTGGTTTTCATGTCTGTAGTGTTTGTTGCAGAGGCCTGGCCTGAGGAATAAACCCATGCCACCTTAAGGTTCTTTACATTATTTGGAGTAATCTGGGTTAAAGCTGAATATTTAATGTTTTCGCTGCTACCACCGTAAATGCCCCAGTTTTTGTATCGTTCATCAGAATTACTACAAGATGCGGCACCAAAGAAAACAATGCCTGAAAGTATAAAAGGCATTGCCTTTGTTATTACTGATCGAATCATCTTTGCTTAAAAATTTTAATCTTAAAGATAGATACCGGAGAATTTATACTCACCCACAAAATTATTTATACTCACCCACAAAATTAAAAGATCAATTATGTGGAGGGCGCATTCACTCTCTTATAATATCGGCCTCGTTAGTTATCTCCGGAAGTATCCTAAGTTAGTAGCCTGGGTTTTGAACAAGGACGGATTTTCCGTCTTTTTTAGATAAGTCAATTTGAGCCTGTGGGATTGGTCTTATTTCATGCTGCCCAACCACGAACGTTTTATTAAGAAGTGAAGGCATTATTTTACCATCTACACTGAGATATTTGTTAAGTACTGGTCCTGCAATTCCCCAACGGACCAAATCAAAAAAGCGGGCACCTTCCAATGCAAATTCAAGACGCTCCTCGTGCCGTATAGCCAATCGTGCTGCTTCCTGCGATGGGAAATCTGCAGGATAGGGTTCAACTTTATAATTTGCTGCGGGCACTCCATTATCAAACTTAACAACATTAGAACCTTTAGCCCGGTTCCTTATCAGGTTAACAAGGGTTGTTGCATTACGCAATGATCCTACTTCTGCTTCACATTCTGCCAGCCATAGAATTACATTGCTTAATTTGAATTTACGAAAGTTGTTTGCATTTGCTCCCGGCCGTTGTGTGGTGCTGGAATAAATATTTTTTTCAGCTTTTAAGTAAGTAGATTTTTTGGACATATAAGGGCCGCCATTATTTGGATCACGGATCCAGGAAATTGTTGGAATTCCCCAGTCAAAGTCCGGAACACCAGGACGTGCTACAGTCCAGTCGAGCCGCGGATCTACAAATTGCTTATAAGGAACAGTTTGGCCGGTAGGGTCAAATGGAAGAATATCAGCAGCGCTGTAATCAGTTGCATCCGGTTTTAATGGAATACCATCGTTATCTACCCTGAATGCGCTAACAAGGGCATGTGAAGGCTGGAAGAAATTGCTTGATGATTTAAAAGACGAAGAGTTAAGTCCATCACCAAGATTTGCGTTACTGGCTCCGAAGCCATCATTAACGGCATACTGAACTTCAAATATAGATTCAGCATTGTTAACAGTAGCGATGAGAAAATTTTGTATGAAGTCAGGAACTAATTTAAATCCTCCATTAGTATAAACATCCTGAAGTAAAGGCATCGCCTTAGCATATTTTTGTTGCGCCAGGTTAACACGGGCAAGATAAGTTTTGGCAGCCCACTTTGTTGCACGCCCTTTATCGCTCCAACTAACAGGAAGATTATCAATTGCAAATTGAAGGTCTGCTTCAATTTCCGGCCAAACAAGATGATCATTTGGAACTTCTGAAGGATTTACTGTGTTCTCATCTATATAAGGCACTTTACCATGAACATTGGTCAATTCAACATAGAAGTGAGCACGCAGAAACCTGGCTTGTGCCTCTGCCTGCACTTTTTCAAGATCGGTCATGCCTGTTGCCAGTTTTACTGCCTTCAGCACATCATTACAGCGAAGCACACCATCGTACTCAAGCATCCAATGACTGTTGACATAAGTGTTATCTGCTGTTAAATAAAAGCCGGCAATATCATTGATCAAAGCCTGGTCCCCTGAATTGGAACCTTTATAAGCATCACCTCCGGCAACACTTCCCCATACCCAATTTGATACCGCCGCCGGCCATCCCTCCCGTTGAGGGGTTTGATTATTAACTCCGTCTACATCAGCGTAAGCCCCTATTAAAAGTAAATTGACGCCATCTTTGTTCAGCAATGTTTCAAAGCTGGCCTGTCCTTTTGGCTTAATATCGAACCAATCTTTTTTGCATGAACTAAGGAGAAGTGCTAAGCCTGTAATTGTGAAAAGGAATATTTTTTTCATATAATTTCTTATTATACCAGTATTAATTAAAATTGAAGTTTCTTATAATTTCATATTAAAACCAACCATGAAAATCCTGGAAGAGGGATAAACTGAGTTATCAATCCCCTGCTCTGTTACTTCCGGATCTAACCCGCTATATTTTGATATTGTAAACAAATTAACTGCCTGCAAAAAAAGCCGCAAATTGCTTACTTTAATTTTTGAAAGCGCTTTAGGATTTAAATTGTATCCTATTTGAATGTTTTTCAAACGAGCATAATCTCCATTTTCTATAAAGTATGTAGAAGGTAATTGCATGTTCGCATCGTTATTAATTGTAATTGGCACCGTTATCTTTGCGCCGCTCGCATAGCGTTCGGGGGTCCATGATTCATAAAGGCGTTTTCTTAGGTAGTTTCCATCTGACCTTATGAAGAGCATGTTGCGACTTATGGAATTTATAATTTGTCTACCATAAAGTCCCTGCAGGAACATATCTAAATCCCAATTTTTATATTTAAGGTCCACATTAAATCCATAAGACAGATCAGGATATCCATCACCAAGAAAGGTACGATCGAGTGGAGTGATTTTTCCATCACCATTTACATCTTTAAACTTAAATACTCCAGGCATACTATAAACATCCACACCGGCAATGTTGGGATTGAACTTTGGCCACTTGGCGATTTCTTCCTGGGTATTGAAAATACCCTCTACAATATAGCCAAAGAAAGATTCAAGCGGTCTTCCGGTAACAGTAGCAGTATTGAAACTAGCTTCAGTGGCATTTCCAAAACGGATTTCATTAGGATTTCCATTCAACTTAACTACCTCGTTTTTGTAATGGGACAGGTTTGCATTAACTGTAAAATCAAAATCTTTTCCTGTCCTGCCACGATAGTTTACATG
>MWYU01000565.1 GCA_002050375.1 Chitinophagales bacterium 62-2 | reverse complement strand
ATTTATAACTTCTGCAATGTTTAGCAAGCTGCATTATAGCGATACATAACGGCAGGAGGGGAAGAAAGATTACTTGTTGAACAAGAAGAAATAGATAACAACAGCATTTGTTAACCTTTGTTCAATGCGTTGCAAACAATGGATCTATCCTTATTAACCTTAACCATATTTAAAAAATTGGATGAAATTTGGCAATCCAAATTATTTAATTCTGATACAAGGCACAGTTGTTGCGGGTTCAAAAACAATTGTTTTCGCTTTTTTATCCAAATCCCATGAACATCCAAGACGTAACGATAACTGTATGGTATTGTGATTTATAACCTGTAGTTATAAAGTAACGTCATGGAGAAAACCTACCAACTTGAAAAATACATACGCCGTAAGTCCTTACACGACCGTAGATTCCTATTCCGCTGTTAGTTTTGACAGGGTGTACACCAAGGGGAAGTTTCTTTATTGCGGTAAAAAGAAAATGTACATTAAGGGAGTTACCTACGGTACATTTAGACCTGAGAACGACGTTCAATATCCGGAATTAGGGGTCATAGAAAAGGATTTTGAAATGATGGCAGCGAACGGGATGAACTGCGTTAGAACCTACACAGTTCCACCTTTATACCTGCTGGACATAGCGCTCAAAAATAATTTAAAAGTAATGGTTGGCCTCCCCTGGGAACAGCACATTACTTTTTTAGATTCTAATAAAGAGGCTATTATTACAAGAGTAAGGCAAGCTGTTACGGATTGTAACAAACACCCCGCTATATTATGTTATACAATTGGTAACGAAATACCTGCACCGATTGTACGTTGGTATGGAAAAAAACGCATAGAGACGTTTTTAAAAGAGTTATATAAAGCTGCAAAAGATGCTGATCCTGAGGGATTAGTAACTTATGTAAATTACCCCACTACTGAATATTTAGATTTATCATTTCTTGATTTCGATTGCTTCAACGTTTACCTTGAAACGCCTGAAAAGTTAGGCAGCTATATTTTACGCCTGCACAATTTATGCGGCGAACGTCCGTTGGTTTTAGCCGAAATTGGTTTAGACAGCTTAAGAAACGGATCTGAAAAACAAGCGGAAGTGATGAAGTGGCAGATAGAAACTGTTTTTGGTAAGGGCTGTGCCGGAATGTTTGTTTTTGCCTGGACAGATGAGTGGTGGCGTGGTGGATTTGAAATTGAAGACTGGAATTTTGGGTTAGTTGACCGGCAAAGGTTGCCAAAGCCTGCTTTACTCTCTGTTGTTGCCGCTATGCAAAACGTTCCGTTAAGTAACGAAAAGAACCTGCCATTCTTTTCGGTGGTGGTTTGCTCTTATAATGGTTCCGCAACTATACGGGATACAATGGAAGGACTTTTAAAACTCGATTACCCATACTATGAGATTATTGTTGTTAATGATGGATCTAAAGACAACACAGAAGACATAGTAAAAGAATACCCCGTAAAGCTTATCTCAACAAAAAACAAGGGATTAAGCAGTGCCCGGAATACGGGACTCAATAATGCTAAGGGCGACATTGTTGCCTATATTGATGATGATGCTTATCCTGATATACATTGGTTACACTATTTAGCGTATGCATACAAAAACTCTGATCATGCTGCAATGGGTGGACCTAACATTCTTCCTAAAGAAAATGGCCCTATAGCTACTTGTGTAGCCAATGCTCCGGGAGGTCCTGTTCATGTATTATCAACAGATGAGATTGCCGAACATGTGCCGGGGTGCAATCTTTCAGTTAGAAGAGAGGTGTTAAACGAAATTGGTGGCTTCGATCCCATTTATAGAGCTGCCGGTGATGATGTGGATGTTTGTTGGAGAATACAGGAAGCCGGTTATACTATTGGTTTTCACCCTTCTGCTTTGGTTTGGCATCACCGCCGTAACTCTTTAACGGCCTATTGGAAGCAGCAAAAAGGCTATGGTAAGGCAGAAGCGCTGCTCGAAGCTAAATGGCCCGAAAAATATAACGCTTTCGGTCACCTGACATGGGGCGGCAGAATATATGGTAATGGCGTTACCATTCCCATAAAAACTAAAAAAGGCAGAGTTTTTTATGGCACCTGGGGAAGTGCTTTGTTTCAATCTGTTTATCAACCTGCAGAGGGTTCTTTTAAATCTATCCCTTTAATGCCCGAATGGTATTTAATTTCACTTATGTTTGGAGGATTCGCCGGCCTCGGCTTTTTATGGCAACCGTTATTGTTGTTTTGGCCTGTTTTTTCTTTTTCTATAGCCATCATTATTATCCAGGCCGTTATCAGTTCCATAAAAAATACTTCACTTACTAACCATCAACGTAAAAGCTGGAAGTACTTTTCACTCATTAGCATTCTTCATCTCGTTCAGCCCCTTGCAAGATTAACAGGCAGAATTACTCATGGGCTAACCCCGTGGAGAATGAGAGGGGTTGCGCCTGACTTAAAAAATATAACCTTCTTAAAAGCAAAGGAATTAATGGTTTGGTCTGAAGGAAACTGGAAAGCACCTGAAACCTGGTTAGCGGAAATTGAAAAAAATATTATAGCGTTAAAGGCAAGAGTAAAGAGGGGCGGGGACTTTGACAAGTGGGATGTAAAAGTGAAGAATGGTATTTTTTCAACAGCCCGGGGTATTCTTACTATTGAGGAACATGGGGCAAACAAACAATATGTAAAGTTTAAGTACTGGGCCAGCTATTCTAAATCAGGTTTAGCGCTTATCATTCTGCTATCAGCAATTACTGTTTTAGCAGTTGCAGATGAAAGTTGGATCGTAGGTTTAATCTTCATGGGTTTAACGCTTGGATTAATAGGTAAATATGTATTTGATTGCGCAAGTGTAGTAAACTGTTTAGTGGTTTCTTTTTTAGGTTTATCGAAGGTTGAAGAGAAACAAACCGAATTTGAAGCAGTAAAATTAGAAGCAATAAAAAATCCTGAAGTGTCAGATTACCAGCTTTTTAAAAAGGAGGCGATGTAAGATTTTAAATTACTGGTGAAAAAGTAAACAAGGCGAAGAAACAAATCACAGTTCCATGAGCAAAATGCAAACTATTTTTAGACTAATAAAGTTTACAGCTAATTATAAAGGAGCGGTTTTCCTTTTACTTTTATTAGGGGTTATAAGTGTGGGGTTTAGTGTATTACAACCTCTTCCAATTAAATACATCATTGATAAATACATCAGCCGATTCACAAATACTTTTAAGTTGTGTTTCCGACATACCAAATATTTTTCCTGAAGCAACATCACGGTATGCCCAATTATCCTGAAGCCCGACCTCTTCCATAGCTTTTTTCAAATACTCTACACCAAAAGTGCAATCATCCCAGCTTTCTCCCAAAGACTGGTACACGGGATACAACATAGTGTCTTCTATATAATAAACCTCATGACCAAGCAACTTTAATCCTAACGGGTACTGAAGGTAATCCCAGGTAGCGCCACCTGTGGGAAACAAGCCAATGAACCCGCCAACAACTATTTTTAATTTTTCCATTTTCTTAAAAGGCTACTTCGTTTTCTGAATGAGCGTATTTGATCACTTTATAAATTGCTTAATTGCTCTCTGCTTGTGTTCCTCTGTATCTGTTGGCTCAATAAACTTAATTATTCTGCCCGGGTTGCCTACAACAACAGCGTAAGGCGGAACATCTTCTGATACAATCGTTTTAGAACCAATGATGGCTCCTCTTCCTATTGTTACTCCCGGTAAAATAATAGCTTCAAAACCTACCCATACATTTTCCTCTATCAACACAGGCTGAGGTTCAATAAATTCAAGATGCCTTGTTTTAGAACCGGATGCGTTTTCAAGCATGCGTCTTCTTACCGAAGGTGACACAGTACCCGCATTAATCCAGCTATCTGTAACTACCGATCCCCACGAAAACATGCAATGATCTTTTATTGTGATACACAGGTTACTGATAAGGCGGGTACACTGCAGAACAACAAATTTTCCTATTTTAATCTCACCGCGTTTTCCTGTTGTAAATATTCCATGTCCATAATTACCGCTGGCATATCCTAATGCGAAACCAACCGGCTTTTCTGAAAAAAAAGTGGTGAAGGAATAAGAAGTGTCAGGATAAGCCATTTCATCGAGAAAGATATTTTTAGGAAGCGGGTTTGGAAACCAGTCGCCTTCAATAAAAACTTCTCCTGAATCATTTTCAACAATATTTTGTGCAAGGTTATGCATGTTCCAACATTTCAATTTGTGCAGGATTGCCTGAAACGATTGCCCCGGCCGGAACATTTTTTAATACAACAGCACCCGGTTGAATTACTGAACCTTTGCCAATAGTGACGCCTTTTAAAATGGTCGCATTAAAGCCAATCCATACTTCATCTTCTATAATAACAGGTGCAGCATCAAATTGTGGCCTTAGCGATTTGTTTCCCACGGTTGAAATAGCAATTGTATCTGTAATTCTTGCTGCTGCATCAAGCGGGTGAAAATCGCTGTCGACGATAGTTACGCCACCTGCAATAAACACATATTTGCCGATGGTTATTTTATTAGAAGCAATGATTGCAGCGCCTGAGATAAAACTAAAATCGCCAATTTCTATATAGGCTTTTTCTTCTGTGGCAAGTGCGGGGCTTTGCAGTGTTATGTTTGTTCCGAGTTTCAGGCCAATAGGTAACTTAGAGAAAAACTTTTTAAAGCATGATGAAGAATCGATAACCGTGTTTTCTCCAACTTCCATATTCGGGGGAATAGGAAAATTGCACCAATCTCCTTCTAATGGTTTTCCAGGCTCTAATTTTTGAAATAGTTGATTTGCTTTATCAGGCATATTAATAATTACAAATTCAAAAGGTTTGATTACTTTTTTATGTGAGCAGAATTAAGCGAAATGTTCCGTTTAATCATTTTAGTTAGAAGCCACATTATGAAACTTGTGCAGCTCAGCATATACCTTCCCTCCTTTTAATAAGCTTTCGTGCGTTCCTTGCTCCTGGATGATTCCGTCTTTTATTGAGATAATTAAATCTGCATGACGAATAGTTGAAAGTCTGTGAGAGATTATGAATACAGTTCTTCCGGAACTATATGAGGCAAGCGCTTTAAAAATTTTTGCTTCTGTTTGTACATCCATTGCAGATGTAGGTTCATCCAGGATTAATATTGGTGTGTTTCTTAGAAACGCTCTTGCCAAAGAAATACGTTGCTTTTCACCACCAGATAAAGACACGCCTCCTTCACTTGCAA
>MWYU01000494.1 GCA_002050375.1 Chitinophagales bacterium 62-2 | reverse complement strand
TTTACAAACCATCGCTGGCCCTTATGGGATTGGAAGAGATATACATGTTGGTGATACTATCATCGGTATAAAAGGACGCGTTGGTTTTGAAGCTGCGGCACCAATGGTAATCATTAAAGCTCATCATGCATTAGAAAAACATGTACTTACCAAATGGCAGCTTAACTGGAAAGATCAGTTAGCACAGTTTTATGGCAACTGGCTGCACGAAGGTCAAATTTTAGACCCGGTGATGAGAGATATTGAAGCCTTTTTTGAGCACTCGCAAAACCATGTAACAGGAGATGTATTTGTTGATCTTATGCCTTATCGTTTTCAAATAACGGGGATAGACTCGAAGTTCGACTTAATGGATAGTAAGTTTGGTAAGTATGGCGAAATGAATAATGGCTGGAGTGGCGAAGATGTAAGAGGATTTAGTAAAATATTTGGTAACCAAACGATGATCTGGCGGCAAATTGCTTACCCAAAAGGTACAGAAGAAGGTTTTTGATTTTGGAGAAGGTTGAACGTTTTTTAAGGGTTGTAAAGAATTGCTCTAGTTAATCTTTTACTTACATGTATAGCAGAATGGTATAGCCTAAAAACTACGGTGACCTTCACACCAAAAAAACCGGCATACTTTACGCCTTTTTTAAAAAAGCTACCAGACTTGTAATAGAGTTTTAGCACTACGAAACTTCAATGTACTATTACCTTAATAAAAATAAATGTTACTCACCTTTAGAAGCTGCAGGTTCTGCTAACGTATCTAAAAAAATAAAGGTGGGCATAATTGGAGGTGCAGGCTACACGGGTGGAGAGCTTATACGTTTGTTGATTAATCATCCCTTCGTGGATATTACTTACGTTAACAGTAAAAGCAATGCAGGTAATTTGGTAAGCGATGTTCATTCCGATCTGCTTGGTGAAACCAACCTGAAGTTTACTGATAACAACTCCCACTCCATTGAAGGTGGCTGGGGGCAGCCCGATGTTTTGTTCTTATGCCTTGGTCATGGAGATGCAAAGAAGTTTTTGGAGGAAACCCCGTCCCTAAAGGGAGTTAAGATAATTGATCTATCGCACGATTACCGGTTACATGATAATGGTCATCGCCCCGCGTTCAATAATCACCCATTTATTTACGGCCTGCCTGAGTTAAATAAAGAAGACATAAGATCAGCAAACAACATTGCAAACCCGGGATGTTTTGCTACAGCCATCCAGTTAGGATTATTGCCTTTAGCCAAAGCAAGTCTATTAGGTGAGATTTATACAACAGGCATTACCGGCAGTACAGGTGCAGGCCAAAGTTTATCCGCTACAACTCACTTTAGCTGGAGAGCAAATAATATTTCTTCATATAAAACACTAACCCACCAGCATCTAAAAGAAATCACGCAGTCTCTTCAGCAATTACAAACTTCTTTCTCCTCCCCCACTGGAGGTGGACGGGAGGGGGCTTTATATTTCGTTCCCTGGCGTGGTGACTTTACCAGGGGAATTTATATAAGCTCAACCATTGATTGTTCGTTAGGGTTGGATGAAGTATATAAGTTGTACAGTGATTTTTATAAGGGTCAGCCTTTTACTATTGTAAGTAAAAAGATGATCGATCTGAAGCAGGTGGTAAACACCAATAAATGTTTAATTCATATTGAAAGTGTGGGCAACAAGATTGTGGTTCATTCAGCCATCGATAATTTACTGAAAGGTGCCAGTGGTCAGGCTGTACAGAATATGAATTTGATGTTTGGGTTTGAGGAGGAAACCGGGTTGAGGTTGAAAGCTGCTATGTTCTAAGTTGTAGGTAATAGGTTATAAGTTGTAGGTAATAGGTTGTAAGTTCTATTTAAGTTGTAGGTAATAAGTGGTAAGTTAAAAAATGCAGAATTATAAAGATTTGAAGGTTTGGGAAAAGGGACATTTATTCACTTTAAAAGTGTATGATGTAACAAAATTATTTCCGAAAGAAGAAATTTATAGCTTAACAAACCAAATTAGAAGGGCAGCATCTTCCATACCTGCAAATATTGCTGAGGGTTGTGGAAAAAATTCACAGAATGAGTTTGCCCACTTTTTAAACATTGCATTAGGGTCAGCGAATGAAGCTGAATATTTTCTAATTCTCTCAAAAGATTTAGGGTATCTAAACCAAGGAAATTTTGAGTTACTGTTTCAGACAGTTAATGAAATTAAGGCTATGCTTATATCTTTAATCGGAAAAGTGAGAGTTTAACCTATTACTTAAAACTTACAACTTATGACTTTATTCGACGTTTATCCCATCAACAACATTACCATCACTAAGGCGCAAGGCTCTTATGTATGGGATGATAATGGCACCCGGTATTTAGATATGTATGGCGGCCATGCCGTTATTAGCATTGGCCATACCCATCCTCATTGGGTAGCGGGAATTGAAGAGCAATTACGAAAAATCGCTTTTTATTCTAACTCAGTTAATATTCCCCTTCAACAGCAACTTGCTGAAAAGCTTGGCAAGGTGAGTGGTAAGCAAGATTACCAGCTATTCCTTTGCAACAGCGGTGCGGAAGCAAATGAAAACGCCTTAAAGCTTGCTTCTTTTCATAATGGTCGCAAAAAGGTGGTGGCCTTCAACAAATCGTTTCATGGAAGAACATCCTTGGCAGTTGCTGCCACCGATAATCCCAAGATAGTCGCGCCAGTTAATGAAACTGATAATATCATTTTTCTTCCTTTTAATGATGAGCAGGCATTAGAAGAGTGCTTTACCCGCTATGGAAAAACTATTTCTTCAGTTATCATTGAAGCTATTCAGGGTGTAGGCGGAATTATAGAGGCAACCGAAAGCTTTTTAAAAAAGATACGTTCGCTCTGTAACGATTACCATGCAGTATATATAGCTGATAGTGTGCAGGATGGCTACGGAAGAAGCGGAAGCTTTTTTGCTCATGATTATGCCGGTGTACATGCAGACATTTATACTATGGCAAAAGGAATGGGTAACGGATTTCCGGTTGGCGGAATTTTAATTGCTCGCCATATTGAACCAAAGCATGGAATGCTTGGAACTACTTTCGGTGGTAATCATTTAGCTTGTGCAGCAGCGTTAGCCGTTCTTGAAGTGATAGAAAACGAGAATTTAATTAAGCATGCAAAGCAGTTGGGAGAGGATTTGTTTGAACGATTAACAAGGACAGAGGGAATTGAAAATGTAAGAGGCCGCGGACTAATGATTGGTTTTGATGTACCGGAAGAGTTAAAAGACCTTCGTAAAAACCTGTTGTACAATCAACATATTTTTACAGGTGAAGCAAAACCGAATGTGATAAGGTTATTGCCATCCCTGGCTATTTCCAATGTACAGGCAGATGAGTTTATGGATGCGCTGCAAGAAGAAATTGAAGTCGCCGCTGCGTTAAAGGGAGTAGAGAGATAGAGAAGAAGCCCCAGCCCTAAAGGGGGTAGAGAGATATAATTTAAAAATATAAAAAGTTTGCAATAGATTAAAGATTGAAATGACTACTAAAAAACAAAATACTTCAAGTTTTATTAGTCCCCCTTTAGGGGCGGGGGAGGTTCATTCCCCTTCAGGGGCGGGGGGGCTTTCTGGCAGGCACTTTATCTCTGTTAAAGACGTACGTAATATTAATGCGCTTGTCGCAAAAGCGCTGGCTTACAAACAAAACCCTTTAAAGGATAAGAGTCTGGGTACTAATAGGCGCATTGGTTTATTGTTTTTAAATCCCAGCTTAAGAACACGTTTAAGTACTCAGGTAGCTGCTCAAAACTTAGGCATGGAAGCGATTGTTTTTAATATAGATAAAGAAGGTTGGGCGCTCGAGTTTGAAGAAGGTGCTATTATGAGTGGCACCACGGTAGAGCATGTAAAAGATGCTGCACCTATTCTTGGTAATTATTTTGATATTTTGTGTATCCGCACTTTTCCGCAACTTAAAAACCGCGACGACGATTACAGCGAAACAGTAATCAAACAATTTATAAGATATGCAGATGTTCCCATTATAAGTTTGGAGACTGCCACCTTACACCCGTTGCAAAGTTTAACAGATGTAATTACAATAAGAGAACACCTTCTTGGCTTCCCTTTACGGGCTGGGAGTAAACCTAAAATTGCGCTTACATGGGCGCCGCATGTTAAGCCCTTGCCCCAGTGTGTTGCTAATTCTTTTGCTGAATGGATAAATGCGTGGGGCGAAGCTGAATTTGTAATAACTCATCCCGAAGGTTATGAGTTGGCAGAACAATTTACAAAAGGAGCTGCAATAACAAATAACCAGGATGAAGCATTAAAAGATGCAGACTTTGTATATGTAAAAAACTGGAGTACTTATAATGATTATGGTAAAATTTACTGCAACGATCCTTATTGGATGCTAACCAAAGACAAACTAAACTTAACCAATAACGCAAAGGTTATGCACTGTTTGCCTGTACGCAGAAATGTTGAATTAAGTGATGAAATATTAGATAGCGAAAATAGTCTGGTAACTAAACAGGCAGCAAACAGGGTATGGGCGGCACAGGCGGTAATTGCGGAACTGCTGCCCCGACCCTGAAGGGAGTAGAGAGATGTGCTTTTGATGATTAAACTTTCATTATGACAGAAAACATGTTTTATGGAGCTCATCCCTTAATTTTCAAAAAAGCAGAAGAGTTGCGTAATAATATGACCCCCTCGGAAGAAATTCTTTGGAAATATTTGAAGACGAATGATTGGGGACTAAAGTTTAGAAGACAACATCCTGTTTCTAATTATATAGCAGACTTCTATTGTCACCAAAAGAAGACAGTAATAGAAATAGATGGAACTATACATGACGGAGAGGATGTTAAGAGAAATGATAAGCTTAGACAAACAACTCTTGAATCGTTAGGATTAAAAGTTGTAAGATTTAGAAACGAAGAAGTTTTACGCAATGTAGCAGACGTTTTAGACAAAATAAAAGAGGCTATTTCTTCAAATCCCTTTACTAATAATTTCTCCCCTTTAGGAGTTGGAGGCACCAAGCTTTTTGTAATTAAGATTGGAGGTAATATAATTGACACTGAAGCAGCATTGGAATCTTTTTTGCAAGACTTTGCAAATCTCTCTTCTCCCCTTCCCGGGCATGGGGCAAAATGTGTATTAGTTCATGGGGGTGGAAAAATTGCCACAGCAATTGGTGAAAAATTAGGTATAAAACCAAATTATACAAACGGAAGACGTATAACAGACGATGCAACAGTTGATC
>MWYU01000437.1 GCA_002050375.1 Chitinophagales bacterium 62-2 | reverse complement strand
AAATCAAACCATGTGGCTGGCAGCTATTGATGAGCGGGTTAAAGCGGCAATGCCGGTAGTAAGTGTTGGTACCTTTGAATCGTACATCATGCGGTCCAATTGCATTTGTGAGTTACTACCTGATGGATTAACATTTACAGAAGAAGCGGGAGTTATTGCCCTGGTTGCCCCCAGGGCTATTAAGATGTGTAATCACACGAGAGATCTATCTCCAACGTTTTTTCCTTCCGAAATGCTACGCACTTTTAATAATTCGAAACCGGTATTTAAAATGCTTGGAATTGAAAATAATATCAGCTACCAGGTTATTGACCAAACGCATGGATATTGGCCTGAGGATAGGGAAGCGATGCTGGGATGGTTTGATCTTCACCTTAAAGGAATAGGCTCCGGATCTCCTAAAAAAGAAATTCCTTTTGAACTGCTTCCTCAGGAAAAACTAATGGTCTATCCTACAGGAAAAAGAGACCCAATTGTTATGAGTACCGATGAGTACTGTAAAAAAAGAGGGAAAGAGTTAAGGACTGTATTTCTAAAGACAAACACTTTTAATGCAGATTCGAAGAAAAAAGAACTGAGAGATATTTTAAGGTCTAAAGAGAAATCAGACTTGAAAAAAATCTATAACTATACAAGCGTTGATGGATGGGATCGCATGGCTTTGGAAACAACTGATAAGAAACTTATTCCACTATTACACATGCCTCCGCTTAACCAATCCTTAGGTTATATAATAATAGGCGATCCGCAGGGGAAAAAGAATATTTCAGCCGATGCGCTACAGGAATACAAGAAAAAAGGATTGGGAATTGTCCTCATAGATTTGACGGGTACAGGAGAAGCTTCATCTAAAGAAAATCCCAGGGACAAGAGTATGGTACTTCATACCCTTTCCCGCTCAGAGTTGTGGTTAGGAAAAACAATTATGGGTGAATGGGTAAAAGAGCTTGGCCTTGTTACTGATTTATTAAAATCAAAATATAAAGCTGCGAAAGTAGGAATAGACGGCAGCAAAGAAGCCGGACTGGCAGCTTTGTTTTTAAGTGCTACAGAAGGAAAGGCAGATTATCTTATACTTCGTGAAGCACCTTTAAGTTACTTGTTTGACAAGCGGGAATCTGTGGACTTTTTTAGCATGGCCATTCACCTGCCCGGTTTTCTTAATTGGGGTGATGTATCACTGGCAGCAGCTTTAAGTGGTAAGCCTGTTACTATCATCAACCCCGTTACTATGTCGGGCCTGACATTAAATGGAAGCAGTTTAAAGGAATATAAAACAGAGTTTCAAAAGTTAAGAAGAATGACAAAGCAAGGTGGAGAAACAGTTTTCAATTAACATCGTAGAAAAATAGGCACAATGACTTGAAAATACAGTAGGATTTATGTACAATAATGTTTAGGTATGGCTTGCTATTTTTAGGTCGCTATACCTGGCTGAAATTATTATTCAACAATCAATTATTTTAAATGGAAATCATTTTAACAAAGGATCCGGTCGAATTGGGCAAATCAGCAGGAAGCGCTGCCGGAGAGCTAATTATTAATGCTATAGAACAAAGCGGACAAGCCAATATTATTCTGGCTACTGGAGCAAGTCAATTTGAAACATTAAAACAATTAATTTTAGAAAAGGATATTGACTGGAGCAAGGTTGTGATGTTTCACCTGGACGAGTATATTGGATTGCCAGAGTCTTCGGATGCAAGTTTTAGAAAATATCTGAAGGAAAGATTCCTTGATAAAGTACCTTCTTTAAAAGCGACTTATTTAGTGAATGGGGAAAATGATCCTGTGAGGGAGTGTAACCGTTTAAATAGCATTATTGAATTGCATCCCATAGATGTGGCTCTTGTTGGAATAGGGGAAAATGGACATCTTGCCTTCAACGATCCACCTGCCGATTTTGATACAAAAGAGCCATATATAATAGTAGAGTTGGAAGAACAATGTCGTACCCAGCAGTTTAATGAGGGGTGGTTTGAATCAGTGTCGGATGTACCAACAAAGGCAATAAGTATGTCCATCAGCCAAATTTGCAAATCAAAATATATTATTTGTTCTGTACCGGATTCACGAAAAGCTAAAGCAGTGAAAGATTGCCTTGAGGAACCTGTAAGCAATTTGTTCCCTGCGAGTATACTTCAGTTGCATCCAAATTGTACTTATTATCTCGATAAAAATTCATCTGCACTTCTTTCTTCAGATTTAATTTTGAAAAATTAATACCGGGATAATTTTTTGATTTTTTAAGAAGAGGCGATAAGAGTTATAACGGATTTGATTAAACTCACTTAATAGAACGCTGCTTATCCATTTATTGACTTATTCATTAATTTTTTTAACCTTGCCATGCAAGTTATAATTGCATGACATGTGCAAGTGGAAATAGCAATAAAAACACAATAAGTGAAGTTTTGAGTAATAAGAAGGCGATAGTATTAATCCCAATTCTACTAATCTTTTGTTTAGCTATATATATATCATGTAATTCGCCTGAGAACACCAATGAATCAAAAACAAACAGCAACACTGATATAAAAAATCAGGATTTAAGAATGGAACAAGGCAAAGCATTGGCTGCCCAACATTGCCAGTCATGCCATATGTTACCTGATCCTTCTTTGCTTGATAAAGAAAATTGGCAGGTAGCACTGGCCATGATGGGTCCACGCCTGGGAATCTACTATCATAATGACAATGCCTATAAAATATATACTGATATTGACCAAAGTTTTTATCCTTCTGAACCTTCTATGAGCTCCATGGACTGGCAGAAGATTCTTGATTATTATACAGCAGAAGCACCTTCCGTTATGCCTCCTCAAAAAAGGACAGAATCAATTAAAAGGCAGCTTCCCTTCTTTTCATTAGAACTTCCTTCTCAATTATTTTACAGGAAAGGAAACACAGCCTCGTACATTAAAATTGATACATCAGTAAAACCACGTCGCATATTTGTGAATCGCTCTGTTTCTAATACACTTTTTTTGCTCAATGAAAAGTTACAAGTAATGGACTCGGTGGTCACGGACGGTCCTATTGTTGATATTGACTTTAAGGAAGATAAATTAGTGGCTTGTAAGATAGGCAGTAACCTTTTTGGAAATAATGCAAGAGTTGGTAGCTTATTAAGAATTCAGAAAAGTAACTTCAAAGTTGTGCAGTCTTTATTCGATACATTAGCAAGGCCTGTACAGATCACATCTGCTGACATTAACGGGGACGGAAAAAATGATTACCTCATCAGCGAATTTGGAAACGTAACAGGCTCGTTATTTTGGATGGAAAATAAAGGACATGATAAATATTCACGTCATAACATCCGTGCTATGGCGGGAGCAACACACACCGTTATCCAGGATTATAATCATGATGGCCTTCCTGATATTTGGGCCTTATTTGCACAGGGGGAAGAAGGTATTTTCTTATTTACGAATAAGGGTAAAGGTTTGTTTGATGAGAAAGAGCTAATTAGATTCCCCCCAACTTATGGTTCTTCTTTTTTTGAGCTCAATGATTTTAACCATGATGGATCAGTAGATATTGTATATACTTGCGGCGATCGGGGAGATGGAATAAATCAGTTAAAACCTTATCACGGTGTTTATGTCTTTTTAAATAACGGGAAGAATATATTTTCTAAAGAATATTTTTTTCCTGTAAATGGTTGTATTAAAGCCATGGCAAGAGATTTTGATAAAGATGGTGATCTTGATATCGCTGTTATAGGTTTCTTTACTGATAACCAGCAGCCCGAAGAAGGGTTTATTTACCTGGAAAATAAAGGGAATTTCCATTTTCAGCCTTATTCTTTGCCATTAAAAACAAACTTTAAAAAGGCAACGACCATGGATGTTGGAGACCTTGATGGTGATGGAAAACAGGATATCATAATTGGCCATGGATTTATAGGAAATAATGCAATGGATGATAAAAAGCCACTTTTTATTGTGCTAAAGAACAGGTTCTAAGAGCATGTGAATTTTGCTGATGAGGGGTAAGTTTTTAATAATATTGATTGGCTGAATTTGCTAATACCGGTAAATGTAGAAACCATTTTAAATTGGGTAGCAGAAAACAAGTGATAAGGCTAAATGAGCCGCTTTCATAATTAATTATTAACTACAAATTATAGGAGAATATTTATATGAAAAAAACTGTTTCTGTTGTAAGCGCTGGTTCATTAAATAAGCGGGATACCTATATCTCGATTGGAATAATAGGAGTTCTATTCTTCATATTTGGCTTTGTTTCCTGGGTAAATGCTATTTTAATTCCTTATTTCAAGATAGCATGTGAGCTAACAAATTTTGAATCTTATCTGGTCACTTTTGCCTTTTATATTTCTTATTTCTTTATGTCTGTGCCCTCATCTTATTTATTAAAAAGGGTAGGGTTCAAGAAGGGAATGATGGTTGGTTTTTGGACGATGGCCATTGGTGCATTTATATTTATACCTGCTGCTATGACAAGGACGTATGAAATATTCCTGCTGGGATTATTTTCAATTGGAGCTGGCCTTGCCATTTTGCAAACTGCCGCTAATCCCTATATAACTATTCTTGGTCCAAAGGAAAGAGCTGCCCAGCGGATAAGCATTATGGGTATATGTAATAAAGGTGCTGGTATTCTTGCGCCTATTGTATTTGCTGCAGTAATATTGCGGGCTACAGACAATGAACTATTTAAACAGCTCTCCCTTAACGATGGCATAGATAAAGGGGCAGCATTGGATGCGTTAATCCGAAGAGTTATTGTACCATATGCATGCCTGGGAGCAGTGCTTACCGGTTTAGGATTAATGGTACGTTTTTCTCCCTTACCTGAAATCGATACAGAGCATGAAACTTCTGAAATAGCAAAAAATAATTCCGGCAAGAATAGCATCTTTCAATTTCCGCATCTTATCTTAGGGGCGCTTGGTATTTTTCTTCATGTAGGCACACAGGTTATAGCCATTGATACGATAATTGGTTACGCCGGTTCGATGAATATTCAATTACTTGAAGCAAAAGTTTTTCCATCTTACACCTTGTTTGCCACTATTTGCGGTTATATTTTAGGTATCATTTGCATACCCAGATTTATTAGCCAGGTTAATGCGTTACGGTTCTGTACAGCGTTAGGAGTATTACTTACCCTGCTGATAATTTACACAAAGGGAGAGATTCATTTCCTTGGGCATGTAACAGACATTTCAATTTGGTTCGTGGTATTATTAGGATTTGCT
>MWYU01000538.1 GCA_002050375.1 Chitinophagales bacterium 62-2 | reverse complement strand
GTATAGGAAGGATAAAACAAAGTTCGATTACACCTACACACCGATAGAAAACAATACTTTGGAAAACAGGGTGTGGACAGACAAAATGTACTACCGTCCTCTCACCTTGGCCGAGACTCAGCGGAACAGTGGCCTGGTGCAGAATCCCGGCTTCTAGCAATAATTTCAAATTTCCATTTACTTATAAAAAATCTATGTTGCATACCGCACCATAGATTTTTTATTTTAGCCATTCTAAAGCCCCTCAATGCGTCTCATTAAGTTAACCTATCTGTGCTGTATACTTTTATCGATAAACCCTCTTTCGGGCTGTAAAAATGGAAATGATAATGAAGAGGAAAGAGCTCCTTTATTCACTTTATTATCTTCAGACGAAACACATATAGACTTTGCTAATAACCTCACAGAAGGCCTAAACACAAATGTTCTTATATACGAATATTTTTATAACGGGGGTGGCGTAGCTGTCGGCGATGTAAACAACGATGGTTTGCAGGACATTTATTTTACAGCAAACATGACCGATAATAAACTGTATTTGAACAAAGGCAAGATGCAGTTTGAAGATATTACAGCAATGGCAAATGTTGCCGGTAAACCAGGCCCGTGGAAAACAGGTGTAACAATGGTTGATATTAATGGTGATGGTAAACTGGATATTTATGTATGTTACTCCGGTAAGTTGAAAGGTGAGAAAAGGATGAACCAGTTGTTCGTTAATGACGGCGCCGACAGTGATGGGACACCCCACTTTACAGAGCAGGCTCAACAGTACGGTCTCGCTGATTCTGCTTACAGCACTCACGCTACATTTTTCGATTATGACAGGGACGGAGATCTCGACATGTTGCTGTTAAATCATAGCATCGTTCGCCGTACTACGCTTGATGAAGCTACTATACAAGCATTGTTAAAGGAGAATGATCATTTGAGTGGCCTGAAGCTTTTTAAAAACGAAAAGAACTTTTTTACTGAGATAACTACTGAAGCAGGAATTCTCAGCACAGTATTATCTCATGGTCTGGGTGCAGGAGTAGCTGATATTAATAATGATGGCTGGCAAGACATCTATATATCTAACGACTACCTGGAACCGGACTTCTTATACATCAACAATAAAAACGGCACTTTCAGCAATCAACTGCAGACAGCGGTTGGGCATACTTCTTTTTTTTCAATGGGTAATAATATTGCTGATATAAACAATGACGGACTTGATGATATCTTTACTTTGGATATGCTGCCGGAAGATAATCACCGCCAAAAATTATTATTTGCCCCGGATAATTATGAGAAGATTGAACTTAATATTCGCTCTGGTTTTTATTACCAGTTCATGCGTAACATGCTTCACATAAATAACGGTAATGGAACATTTAGTGAAATAGGCCAATTGGCAGGTCTTTCTAATACCGATTGGAGTTGGGCGCCTTTATTTGCCGATTTTGATAATGATGGCTGGAAAGATCTTTATGTTACTAATGGCGTTTTACGCGATTTTACCAACATGGATTTTTTAAAATACATGGGCGATAATTTGAAAGACAGGAAAGTGATGCGCCAGGACTTATTGCGGATTGTTCAAAACATGCCGTCAGCAAATGTCAGTAATTACATGTTTAAAAATAATGGAGATCTGACTTTTAATAATACAACTAAATCATGGGGAACTAATATTGCCAGCAACAGTAACGGTGCTGCTTATGCTGACTTAGATAATGATGGCGATTTGGATATGGTTGTAAATAATATAAACCAACCTGCTTTTATTTATGAGAATGAAGCAGGCAAACAATTAAAGAACCATTACCTGCAAATAAAGCTGCAGGGAGAAGGATTGAACTCGCAAGGTATTGGCGCAAGGATAACTATATATAACAAGGGAAGCCTGCAAGTTATTGAACAGATGCCTTCAAGAGGGTATCAATCGAGTGTATCTCCCGTTTTGCATTTTGGATTAGGAGATAATAAAAATATTGATTCATTGATAATAGTTTGGCAAAGCGGAAAGCATGAACTTCTAAAACCTGTTAAGGCAGATCAGTTATTTACTTTAAAGGAAAAAAATGCAAATGCTCCTTATCATTTACCTGCTGCTGCAAGTCCATTTTTTCAAGAGGTTAAGTCACCAATAGTATATACTCATAAAAGCAATTCTATAAACGATTTTAAAAGGCAGCCTCTGCTTGTTAATCCGTTATCTTTTTCTGGGCCTTGCCTGGTAAAAGGAGACGCAAATGGCGATGGTCTCGAAGATATCTATGCAGGAGGAGGAAACGGGCAGGCGGGATCTATATGGCTGCAACAAAAGAATGGCCAGTTCATTCAAAAGAAACAATCCTCCCTTGAAAGTGATAAACAATGTGAGGATGCAGACGCTGTATTTCTTGATGCCAATGGTGATGGTTTCAATGACTTATATGTCGTAAGCGGAGGCTACCATAATTATGCTCCTGATGATCCTTTATTGCAGGATCGTTTATACATCAACGATGGCAAAGGGAACTACAATAAGTCAACAGATGCGTTACCAAAAATGGTGGTAAGCAAGAGTTGCGTTCGTGCAGCAGATATTAATGGAGATGGTCATCCTGACCTTTTTGTTGGCGGAAGAGTGATACCAGGCCGCTATCCTGAAACACCTCAAAGCTATTTACTTATTAATGATGGCAGAGGAAGGTTTACAGACCAAACCAAAACCATTGCATCTTCGTTACAACATTTAGGGATGGTAACAGATGCAGCATGGATTGACATGAACGGCGATAAAAAGAATGATCTCGTTCTTGTTGGTGAGTGGATGCCTGTATCAATATATATCAACACAAATGGCAAACTCGAAAACAGAACCTCAACTTATTTTGATAAACCATATAGTGGCTGGTGGAATAAATTAGTGACAGGCGATTTTAACAGCGACGGTAAACCGGATTTTATTGTTGGTAATGTGGGCTTAAACACCCAATGCAAGGCAAGCGATAAGCAACCGGCAGAAATGTATTTTAAAGACTTTGATGATAACGGCTCCGTTGATCCCATCTTATGTTTTTACATAAAAGATACCAGTTATCCTTATGTCTCGCGGGATGAGTTATTAGACCAGATGAGCATTATGCGAACCCGCTTTACTAATTACAACGACTATGCGGATGTAACGCTCAAAACAATTTTTACAGAAGATGAACTGAAAGATGCAAATCATTTACACGCGAATTACTTGAAAACTGCCTACTTTGAAAGCAGTTCTAATAATAAACTTCATGAGAAGCCTCTGCCTCTGCAAACGCAATTTGCCCCTGTATATACCATTACTCAATTGGATTATAACAATGATGGCAAGTTGGATTTGTTGTTGTGCGGCAATATTAATCGTGCAAGGTTAAGATTTGGGAAGGACGATGCAAATTATGGGGTACTATTGAGAGGTGATGGGAAAGGCAATTTTAGTTATGTCAACCAGCAGCAATCGGGCTTTAACATAAGAGGCGACGTAAGGAGCGTAATTAATATAAATAATGCTTTACTTTTTGGTATTAATCAAAGTGATATTAAGGCTTATACAATAAAACAAAAATGAAACTAACCCGGCTTTTTATTTCATTTGTTATAATCGTATTGATTGTTACAGGCTGTAAACAACCCGCGCAAAAACGAGAGTTCGATAGTAAAGATATTAGTATAGTTATAACCCGGATGAGCGACCTGATGGTGCATGATGTAACCAATCCTCCTTTAGCCGCACGCTTCTTTTCTTATGCATGTTTATCAGGTTACGAAATAGTATCACAAAACAACCCGAAATACAAACGCATGTACGGTGTTTTGAATGAGTATCCAAGGCTTGAGAAGCCGGACACACTGCACAATTATGATTACAGGTTGGCAGCCCTGCTGGCGGTTATTGAAACAGCAAAAAAATTACAACCTTCCGGCAGTTTACTGGAAAAATATGAAAATGAGCTTTTGGACTCCTGCATTCAAGCTGGCTGGCAAGAGGAAGTGGTTGATAATTCAAAAAAGTATGCGGTTGCAGTAAGTAAAAAGATATTGGCCTATGCCAAATCAGACCGGTATAATAAGATCAGTAATTTTCAAAGGTACACGCCCTTAGGTAACGAAGGAACGTGGTATCCAACGCCGCCGGCTTACATAGCCGCTGTTGAACCGTATTTTAATACCGTAAGACCTTTTACATTAGATACACCTATACAATTTAAACCTACACCTCCGGCTGCTTTTTCAAAGGATAAAAACTCAGCCTTTTACAAAATGTTGTTATTGAATTATAAAGGCAATGTTCCCCGCGATCATGATACAATAGCAGCTTTTTGGGATTGTAATCCATTTGCTGTGCAGGATGAGGGACATTTGGCTATTGGCATAAAAAAGATTTCTCCCGGTGCTCATTGGTTAGGTATAACTGGCATTGCCTGTGAAAAAGAAAAAAGAAGTTTTGACGAGTCAATGCAAATTTTTACATGGGTATCTGTTGGATTAATGGATGCATTTATTTGCTGCTGGGACGAAAAATACAGAAGCAATCGTATACGTCCTGAAACTGCTGTCAGAAAATTATTGGATGCTAAATGGTTTCCCATAATACAAACGCCGCCTTTCCCTGAATATCCCAGTGGACACTCAACTATTTCTGCCTTATCAGCCACAGTTCTTACACATTTTTTCGGCGATCATTTTAAATATACCGATAGTGTTGAGGTAAAGTACGGGCTCTTACCAAGAAGCTTTAACTCCTTTCAGGAAGCAGCTATTGAAGCGGGGATTTCAAGATTCTACGGGGGTATTCATTTTATGGATGCAATAGATAACGGCAGGCAACAGGGGTTGAATGTTGGCAAATGGGTTGTTATGAAAATTAGTGAATAGGGAGTACTGAGTAAGGAAGGGCAAAGTCCTGAGTAGGAGTTGCATAGCGGCATCCTTCTCCTTTAAAAGAAGGGCTGAGGATGAGGTTACTTCGATTTCATATGTCTTTGTCAACATCATTTGCTTTATCCTTCCGGTATAAAATTGTATCAATTCTTTCTTCAACCTGCGGATCTGCTTTAAAACGGCTCAGGTAAAATTCTTCATAATACGCTTTTATAATTGCTGCAAGCGGAGTTGCCAAAATTGCTCCTGTTGCTCCAAACGCGGCCGCCATTGCTAACAACACAATTAAGATAGATGCCGGATGAATATTCATAGTAGAAGATCTAATTCGTGGCATAACAAAATCACCTAAAATTTCGTCAAGTGCAAGAAAAAAGACAATAACCC
>MWYU01000711.1 GCA_002050375.1 Chitinophagales bacterium 62-2 | reverse complement strand
CACCTTTCAAAATCCTAACATCCATGCTATCACAAACCTGGCGTAGCAAATCCCTACACCTTAACTGAATATCTCCTTTCAACACCGAATACCTGTACTTAGTACTCCAAACAATATGAACGTGCAATTGATGAACGCTATGGCTACTCTTTCTTAAATGCTCCATCCTACAAACTTATTTAGATTTGTAGAAACTAAAGTCTTGCACTAAAGTGCATAGCTTGAGCTAACGTTTTGAGACCAGTCAAAACGCCTGAACGAGCAGCCCATGCATAATACAACTTTTCAAGTTCCTGAACCCTTAATCGTTGTTGAGTACTAAGATCAATCAATTCTGAACGACCGTTTTTAATATTATAAAGTTCCCATTTGTTGCCCGGAGAAGCAGAAACTAATTTCCAGTCACCTTTACGTACGGCCCTATTGCCTGTGTGTTCAAAGAACAAGACTTCGTTTCCATTCCAGGGCTGGGATTTAAAAGCGGGTAAAAGGCTAATCCCTTCAAGTGGTTTGATTGTATTTCCATTAAAAACTTTAGGATATTAAATTCCCGCCAATTCTAAACAGGTTGGCATAAGGTCTATAATGTGAGCAGGCTTACTATTGATTTTATTTGCTTTAATAACTGCGGGATAATAAGCAATAAAGGGTGTTGAATTACCTCCTTCATATTCCCAATGTTTAAAAGAACGAAATGGCGTATTGCTAACATTGGCCCAGGGATATTCGTATGCTGTAAAAGATGTTGGGTCGCTTGCCGGTTTTTTACTGTCCAGTATTGTTTCAGCAGTAAAGCTTTTTGCGTCGGTATTTTCATGGCTGCCTCCATTATCTGACAAGAACATGATTACAGTATTTTTATCGGCCCCGGTTTTTTGCAGGTATTGTCTTAATCTTCCAATATTTTGATCCATTCTATCTATCATAGCAGCATATACGGCCATCTTTTCATCCCACACCTCTTTTTCTGCTTCTGATAAAGAATTCCATTCCGGTACTCTTTCATCACGGGGTGATAGTTTGGTAGTCTTGTCTATAATACCCATTGACAACATTCGTTGGTAACGCTCCATCCTTAGCTTATCCCAACCTTTCAAATATTTGCCTTTATACTTTGCAATATCTTTTGGTAATGCATGCAAGGGCCAATGCGGGGCAGTGTATGCTAAGTATAAAAAGAATGGTTTTTGATTATTATTTTCCTGTATAAATTTTATAGCATAATCGGTGTATGCGTCTGTTGCATAAAAATCAGAACCTGTTGTATAAGGCTTATCATCCAAAGCAATGGTTAGTTTTTGATTTGGTCTATATGGATTTGTGTTGAAGTAGCTGCTTGCCCCGTCAATCAACCCAAAGTACCTGTCGAAGCCACGCTTACGGGGCCAGTTTTCAGGTTTAGAACCCACATGCCATTTACCTGCCATCAACGTTCTATAACCTGCACCTTTCAATGCCTCGGCAATGGTTACACTATTTTTATTTAGATAGCCCTGGTAAGAAGGAAAACCAACATTATCAACCATCATTCCAACCCCAGCCTGGTGTTGATAAAGCCCGGTAAGTAGCGATGCACGGGTTGGGCAGCAACGTGAGGCGTTATAAAACTGTGTCATTCTCAATCCTCCCCGTGCAAGTGCATCCAGGTTAGGGGTATTTATTTCGGAGCCAAAACCTCCAATGTCCGAATACCCCATATCATCCGCTAAAATGATAATGATGTTTGGTTTTGTTTGCGCTTGTAAAGAGCCTGCATAAATCATTAAAAAAAAGGCTGATACTTTGAAAATAGAATGCATAATGATTAATTAAAAGTTTCAGTTAAAAGTTTACCCCTGCAATGAGCGGTGGTAGCCTTCTATAACAAATCTATATTTAATGATAGCCGTTTTATGATACTATCTTTTTTAATTAAGATGATATATTACTGGCAGGATGAATGTTGACAAACAAGCTTACTATAGAATAAGGGTTGACATCACAAGTCTAATGGGAAAGCGACAACGATGTTGATAGCAGCACTTCCGCTAAGTTCATAAATTTTCGATTACGCTAGTTGACTTCCAACTCATTCAAAGTTGGCAATTTTGGAAAGGACGTATGAGGTTCGGTTTGGTAGGGTTGAGAATAAGAGTGCAACAATGCTTAAAACTGCATAGCCCCATTAATACCTTGCTTATCATAACTCATTGCCTCCATAAAAATTTCACACGTATGGCTCCTTTTATACAGCGGAAGTATAATTTCACATTACCTGTACGCACCTCCTGTATTTTTTTCAGCAGACTTAAAATCTGTCAACAGAAAGACAATCATTATAACAATAGCAAGGCCTGAGTAAAAATAGAATCCCAATGCATTATCATTATTTTTAAACCATAAAGCAACACCTCCCAAAGCAGCGGCTACAACAATTTCGATTACCCCATGAAGTTTGAACGGGATAATTTTTACCAGCCCAACTTCGAATGCAGTAAGGGCAGTAAGCGCAAAATGAACTCCCGCTAATATGTAAGTTAATGTACAAAGTGTACCTTCCATTTTAAAAATGGTGGGTGCAGCCAGTAAAAAAACAACAGTCGCATAATCTAATAAGCCATGCACTTTGGAGGATATTATTTTCATAATTTATTTTGAGAATGAAAGATAGGTTAATGTGAATAAAAGAAATAATAACTGATTTTAGCAAAAATATGCGCAATAAAATTTAGGTTCTATCTATATTCATTTTTACACTGATTTCAGTTTTATACGCAAAGATAAAATTGATACAAACAGTGGTAACTTAAACTACTCGATTAGAGCTTAAAGCAGGAATGGTATTCACGAAACTAAAAATGGCCATTATTAATGTTTAACGTTAAACATCAATAACAGCCATTTGTACGATCTATTACTTTACTACTGTTTCTATTTCATCTTATCTTTTAGCTGATCTTCCTTAACGAAATGTCTGCCTCCTTTTTTATCTACCCAATAGTACCTTGAGTCATTAGTAATATAAACCTTTTCGCCGTTGGGAGCAGTTTTTCCTTCATAAGGTTTATCCATTGATTTTGCTGCACCTTTTACAGTGTATTCAGCAGTTTTGTTACCTGCTTTTGTTGCACCTTTTTTTATTGCGTGCCCTGTATTTTTTGCACCTTTTTTAATTTTTTGCCCGGTTGTGCGAGCCGTATCTTGTGCAAAGGCTATCGAAGAGGTAAGCAATAGCGCCGAAGCATAAATAAATACTTTTTTCATAATTACTATTATTAGTCGTTAATATGTTTTTTAAGAATTCTCTCGATAGCAACTAAAATAATGCCAGTAGTACTTCTTAAACTTTATTTCACCTTCCATTTAAATTTTTTAATCCCTTAATATGAAAGACCGGTAATAACAGTGGCACAAATTTTTGATTAAAATTTAAAAAGAATATGGATAACGATAATAAATTTCCCGAACAGGAAGCTCCTCAAAAAAATACTGATAACGCATTTGTGCAGGTTGGTGAAGATGGATCGCCGGTTATACCACCCACAAAAGATAAAAAAACTCATATTGAAGAAGATGATCCTTCTACACCAGATAAACAATAAATAGAGATTAAAGATGGTTAAGAACAAAAAGTAAAGCTGGTTTACTCTTTATCATCAAGTGCTTATTCCGATATTAGAAAAGGCATCAACCTTATTAATAACAGGCAATAATTTTCTTCTGCTATAACCCGGAATACATTTCAGCATCCTCCTTCGGTGCAAGATGTTCAACACTTAGCACAAGAACATTTTTGAGCTCAATTCAAACAGGAGGAAGGTAAAGAACAATATGCATTTTATCAGCTTAAAATTGTGGTGCAACAATAACGGCTATAACTTTATAAGTTACTAACCCTATCCAGAGGTTTACAAACACTGCTTATGATAAAGTTCCTGCTCATAACACTTATAGCCTGTACATTTCTCGTAATTTCCTGCAACAACCAGCAAACTAAGACCCAGGTAAACAATAGTGATATGAATTACCAACCGGGTACATTTGGGTACGACCTGGACTTTTTACAAACGCATGATAGTGTAGTAGTTTTAAGGAGTGGCGAAACACAAGTGGTTGTTTCTCCAAAATACCAGGCAAGGGTTTTTACATCTACTGCCTTTGGTAACGAAAGTCAAAGTTTTGGTTGGATTAACTATAAAGCTTTTAAAGCCGGGCACGATGCTCACATGAATGCTTATGGAGGCGAAAACCGTTTCTGGCTGGGACCAGAAGGCGGAAAGTATTCGCTATTTTTCGAGGCAGGAAAGGAAATGATTTTTGACAATTGGAAAACTCCCGCACCTTTTGACACCGAGGCATGGACCGTTGCAGAAAAGAACGATCAATCTGTTACTATGCAAAAGAATATGCAGTTAACGAATTATGCAGGCACCCTTTTACAGTTGATGGCAAAACGCACTGTAACTATATTAAACAAGCAATCTATCATAGATAAAATAAGCCTCGAGCCAGATAGTTTAGTTATAGCTGTTGGGTACCGCACCGATAATACTATAACCAACACAGGTAAAACCTCGTGGAATGTAACTACAGGGATGCCCTGCATCTGGATGCTTGATATGTTTAAGCCCTCGTCTAAAACAACGGTGGTTATTCCCTATAAGAACGGTAATAATGTCACTGCTAAAGTTGCTACCACTGATTATTTTGGGGAGATACCGGCCAACAGAATTAAGTACAACAATGGAATCTTATTATTTAAAGCTGATGGAAAAAGCAGGGGTAAATTAGGCATTGCTCCTAACAGAGCAAAGCCTGTGGCTGGTAGTTTCGATGCACAAAATGGAGTGCTTACGATAACTATGTTTGATGTGGAGGCAAACGGAAAATACCTTAACCAGGAATGGAATACAACAAAGCCTGCTTTTAGTGGCGATGCAGTAAATTCATATAACGACGGGCCGTTGCAGGATGGAAGCCAGATGGGGCCGTTCTATGAAATTGAAAGTGTATCACCTGCTGCTTTTTTAGCACCCGGCTCTTCATTATCTCACCAGCATTCTGTTTTTCACTTTACAGGAAGTAAAGAGGGATTAGACAAAATTGCCCGTAAGGTTTTAGGGATTTCATTAAAAGATATTTCTTTTTAATTTAACCGAAAGTTCTAAGAGGCTGTATAGACTTAGTGAAATAGAACACAGATGACACTGATTTAAAAGATAATCACGATTCAGATCCTTCAAATCTGGACACCCATTATTTCATTTTAACAGCTAATAAGAAGCCGTTTAAAGTTCTGCATTAAGAAAGCGCGCGTGCCATAGGTAACTACGAATGTGGTTAAACATTTATAGAAACTAAAATTAGTTTTTAGTTCGACCGAACGTTCGCTAATGAAACAGGGCACCAATTTTTACTATAAGCATTTGACCCTTTCACGATCTAAAAACAAAGCTTCCAAATAAATTATAGAAAAGCTTCTAAGATTTAAAGCATCTCTATTGGATGAAATGAAAATAGTAGTAATGGCTCATTATATTCGTAATTTATACATTAGCTATAAAATGAAAAAGTATACTCTTCAATCAATTGTTAAACTTACAGCCTTAATTGCCGTTGCATTTATTTCTTTTGCTTTTATTAGGGAGCAACAGGCAGGTTATATTCTTGAGCACGAAAAAGATATTGCCAAAGAAGAACCAGGACCGCATAACGGAACGGGAATAACTACAGGTTATTCCTTTTTTTCAAAGGCCGCTGATCTTAAAATTGTATTTCGCAAACGTATATTAAAGCCAGGTGCATCCATCGGCTATCATTTGCAAAAGGATGATGAGATTTATTACATTATTAGCGGAACCGGCATTATGAAGATGAACGGCGAAAGCTTTACTGTAAAACCAGGCGATGCCATTCTTACACGCCCCGGCAGTTCTCATGATTTACTGCAAACAGGACAAGAAGACCTGAACATTATTATTAATTATCAGAAGTAATTAAACGATTTCCCCTTCAAATTCACCGGGTTTAGAGAGCTTTTATCTTTCCTTTTTTTGCAGAAAGCTTGCAAGCTCGTTTATCTTATCTGTGCCAATAAGATCAGCATGCAGCTTCATCTGCAGCTTCCATGAAAGTTCCGTATCAGGAGCAGCCCAAAAACGTATTGGCTTGCCTGCAGAATGAACACTGTCTATCGTATGACGAACAGTTCTTTTGTCTCTCCGGTTAATATTTTCTTCACCTTTCCATTGAGATAATTTTGGAAAGGGCAGACTCACTAACCCTACCCTATTCCATTGCTCACTTGAATGCTGCAACTTAAGATCGTCATCAAATAGAATATAGCCGGGATAATTATTATACTCTCCGGGAGGCGGACGGGTGCCGCTGATAAGGATGGTTAAACGATTGCCATTATGTTCTGTTGAAAGATATTGCCGTAGTGGTTCAAGTTCCTGAACAAGCCAAGGCAACACAATTTTATATTCCTCTTTAATATCAACTAACAATTTTACCCGGCGGGATGTATCCGCTGATAATTCTTTAAGAAGCGGCTCCAGGTACAAAGCTTTCAAGGTCAGTTGAGGTTGTATTTCCTTTTTGCTATGTGCTACAACCAACACACCATTCGCCGGAAAAACATCTGCTTCGATAGAGCCAAAGCCGGCGTTATAAGCTGTATAAAAAGGAATAGGATGCTCGTAGTCGTTATGAGCATGGGCATTTGCAGGGGCATACTTCTTTACCTGAGCGTTAGTAACTATGGAAAAAAATATACATACAAAAAGGGTTGCAAGTCTAATTAAACTTTTCATTATATACAAACAAGCGGGTTTAAACTGAAGTACCTCTTTTTGTTTAGCCTCCCCAAATCATAAGCCTGGTACTCTTGATGCCCTCCGAGGCATTTCCTTAAAGTAACGTCTTCTACTACGGTTTGATAGTTGCGAAATTTTTCCTTTGCTTTTGCAGGTTCGCCAGCTACACAGTAAGGCATTAAAAAATCATCCTGCCATTCCTCTATACTTTGCAGAAAATGTAGTTCTTTGGTTGAAATTGCCATGGATGTAGGCTTAAGACAATCTTTAAAAGTGTAAATATAATTGCAAAAAAATTATTCAAAGCTATCTTCAGGTGCCTTTCAAAACTGTTGCAAAGGTCATAGTGTCCTTTATTTCCCGGGTCTTCCAACTTTTAATTTGATTATTTAATACTTCAATCCTACAAATAGTCCTACACATGTTTATATCAGTATTAGATATTAAAATGTTTACGTAAACCATAACTAATCGTTGTTTGGGATAAAGACATCTAAAAAATCTGCTAAAGAACCTATTAGAATGCACTAAAATAAATATATACATCAGGTAATATTTTTTTACCTTGTAGTAAGAATACTTATAATACTATAAATACCGACCGGAAATACTTTGCAACTTCTTCCAGGTATTTATTTAACTCAAAACTAAATTGCTTTCTATGTGTAAAATTTATTTTTTACAACGCTGTCTTAATCTATTAGCAGCAATCATCACCTGTATTTGTTTTTTCATACCACCAGATGCTTTTGCACAACAAAGAATTAATGGAACAGTCAGGGATGCTGGCACCGCTAAACCTTTAGCAGGAGCAACGATTAGTGTAAAGGGAGGTACGGCAAGTACTGTTTCGGATGCTAACGGTGCTTTTACAATTGCAGTGCCTGACAACAATAGTGTACTTACCGTTAGTTATGTCGGTTATGCGCAACAGGAAATTCAGGGCAATAGGGCCAATGCTGAGATAACCTTATTATCTAACTCTGCCGAATTAAACCAGGTAGTGGTAGTGGGATATGGAACACAAAATAAAAGGGATGTGACCGGCTCTGTGAAATCAATAAAGAGCGAAGCCTTTAACAGGGGTATTATCAATTCTCCGCAACAGCTGTTGCAGGGAAAAGTAGCTGGTGTAAATGTAACATCGGCAAGTGGCGAGCCAGGTGCCGTTACCAATATTACAGTTAGAGGTCCCGGAGGAGTGAGAACAGGGAGTACACCTCTTTTTGTAGTAGATGGTCTGCCTCTGGATAATTCAAGTACAGGTGGCGGAGATCCTTTGAATTTTATTAATCCACAGGATATAGAATCTATGGATGTTTTGAAGGATGCTTCAGCTACCGCTATTTATGGTGCCCGTGGTGCTAATGGTGTTATAATTATAACTACTAAACGAGGCAAAGCGGGTATTTCAACACTTGGCTTTTCTTCAAGTGTAGGTATTTCAACTTTGGCGAGAAAACTACCAATTTTTACGGCAGATGAATTTCGTGTTGAAGTACCAAAAGCCGGTGGCGTATTAGATGATAAAGGAGGAAATACAGACTGGCAAGAAGAAATCGTGAGAACGGCTATTACGCAAAACTACAACCTAACCTTGAGCGGCGGCGCTGATAAACTAACCTATTTTGCGTCGTTGGGCGTACAGAATCAGGAAGGTATTATTAGAGAAAACGAACTCAAAAGGTATTCGGGAAGATTTAATGTTACACAGAAGTTTTTAGAAGATAGATTGGTACTGGAAGTTAATTTAAATGTTGCCAATACCAAAAATCAACGTCCACCTGTAACAAGTATATTAACGGATGCGATTACAAATAATCCAACTTATCCGGCTTATGATTCAATTGGTCGCCTTGCCCGTTATCCAAACATCGCCTTCAATCCATTGCTTTATTTCGAGCTGGAGAAAGAAATTACTACTATAAACCGGGTAATTGGTAATATATCTCCATCGCTGAAACTTTTTAAAGGTCTTGTTTACAAACTCAATTTCGGCATTGATAATTCTAATTCAACACGCGACGTTGAGAGCCTACCGAGTGCAGTACCCTTCCGCGATGGTAGATTGGAAACGTTTTACAACAACAACAGAAATACCCTCGTTGAAAATTATCTTACGTATACCGTCAATACAACCAATCATAATATATCGGCGCTTGCCGGGCACTCTTACCAAAAAATATTTGTTCAGCAAAGAAGTAGCAGCATTAACAGGTTTGTAATTGGAGGAGTTGACCCCATTTATAATCCAGGTGTAGGACAACTTTTAGACCTGACAAACAACCGTCCCGGCGGTTTCGCTTTTATTAATGAGCTGCAGTCTTTTTTTGGAAGAGTTACTTATCAGTTGAACAACAAGTATCTGTTTACTGCCAATTTCAGGGCGGACGGCTCGTCAAAATTTGGTACAAATAACAGGTACGGATATTTTCCATCTTTCTCTATAGGCTGGAAAATATCTGATGAGGCTTTTATGAAGAATTCTGCGTTTAGTAACTTAAAACTCAGAGCAGGTTGGGGCTTGACGGGTAACCAGGAAATTCCGCCGAAAATTACCCAGCCCCTATTTAGCACACTTGCATCTGCAAGTTATCCCTTATACCCAACTGGCACTTACCCTGCAGGAACTACATATTCCAGGTTAGCCAATCCTGATATCAGGTGGGAATCATCGGAACAGACAGATTTAGGTTTGGACTTTGGGTTGTGGAATGGTGCTTTATCGGGTACAATTGATGTTTTCAAGAAAGTCTCCACTAATATTCTTCTTCAGGTAATTCCTGCCGATCCTGTTCAGCCGGCAGCAGAGGTGTGGTCAAACGTGGAAGACATGACCATAACAAATAAGGGTGTAGAATTTGAACTGGATTACAGGCACAAAGTACAAAACGGCTTTACCTGGAATGTTGGTGGTAATGTTACTTACTTGAAAAATAAGGTCGAAAATTCTCCTTACTCAATAATACCTGCCGGATCAGTATCGGGTGCAGGTATAACATCATCCACTATCAACGGATATGTAAACGGACAACCAATTGGTACATTTTACCTGAAGGAATACATTGGTATTGATAACAGTGGTATGAGTATTTTCAGTGATCTTGATAATAACGGTATTATTAATGATAACGACAGAATTGCCGCAGGAACAGCTTTACCTAACCTTATCTATAGCTTTTACGGCGGTACCGCTTACAAAGGTTTTGATTTCAACATCAATTTCAACGGCATTTCAGGAAACAAAACTTACGACTACACGCATAATGTTAGTTTCTCTAAATTAAGGCTTGCAAAAAATGTTAATTCAACGAGGGAAGCAATAAGTGAGACAACCGAGTCTCTAAATAATGCAACGCCGGTAACTTCAAGATATCTTAAAAATGGGGCCTATCTTCGGTTGAACAACGTTTCACTTGGTTATAATTTCAATACCAATAATTTAGGAATAAATAAATGGATTTCCGCTATTCGTTTGTCTGTAACAGGCCAGAATCTTTTCATAATTACTGATTACACGGGCTACGATCCCGAAGTAAATATTGACAGAAATATTAGCGGTGTATCGTCTTATGGCATTGATTATCTAAGTTATCCTAAAGCCAGATCCATCATTTTTGGTTTAAATTTTTCATTCTAAAATATTAGAGAAATGACAAAGAAAATAATAAGTGTATTGCTTGCTTTTGTTATAATTGCAACAACGGATAGCTGTACGAAACTGAATGAAGAGATACTTGATGAGTCTTCTGTAGCAGGGCTTACGAAAAAACAACAGGCTGAAGGAATAACAGCGCCGGTGTATGCAAAGCTCGAAGATGTCTTTCTGCATACTACCTATTTTGATCTGCAGGAAATTTCAACCGACGAAGCAATCCTTCCCTTCCGTGGTGGAACTGACTGGGGTGATAATGGGATTTATGTGCAAATGCATAAGCACGAAACGATCAGTTCCGATGCTAATATCAGAAGTACCTGGACACATATACTGACAGGATTATCAAGAGCAGTTACGGCTATCAATGCCCTTCCAGCCAATTCCGATCCTAATGCGCCACTGTTTTTAGCGGAAGCCCGCGGCATGAGGGCTTATTATTGCCTACTCACCCTTGACCTCTTTGGTTTGGTATTCGTAAAAGATGTTGCCACTGAAACATCAAAAATATTAAGAGGTGAGGAAGCAATACAGTATATTAAATCAGAGTTATTGGCAGTGGAGCCCCTTCTTGAAACGAATACAGGCCCTGGCAGGCTTACGAAAGCAGCAGCTCAGGGTTTGTTGGTGCGCCTGTATCTGAACGCAGCCGTTTACAGGGACGTGTATGCACCTTCCTTTAGCTTCAAAAATGAAGACATGGATAAGGTTATTGAGTATTGTGACAAGATCATTAACTCAACCCAGTATGCCTTAGCTCCTGATTATTTCTCACTTTTCAGCGATAACAATCACACGAATAAAGAACTAATTTTTGCAGTAGATCAACGTTTTGATTTAAACGGCCATAACCGGATGGCTTACTTCTCTTTATCCGGAGATCAGTATCCGTTGGCTGCCTGGCCTGTTGCAAATGGAACCGACGGCGCTGCCATTACACCTGATTTCTATCGTAGCTGGGTAAATGCATATGCTCCTGTTGACCCGGCTGCTGCTGATCCTCGTTTTTATAAACAGAATTTAATTATCCCGGCTGACTCTTGTTTGCCTGCTGCTAACTATAATATTGACCGTGGCATTTTAAGAGGACAACAATATGGCATGCTCCTAAACGGTGTAAAATGCGCTAATGGAAATATAAGAATAACCAGGCTTTTTAATGTTTCCAGGAAAAGGCCCACCTCACCTGTTGACTTCACTGAGCAAGTTGATTATACAGTTGCAGGCAGTGATTACAGTACCGGTTATAGAGTATCAAAATATGAGTTTAGCAAAACGTCTGAAACAGGAAGAAATAAAGGAGAACATGATATCATTATTCTAAGGCTGGCTGATATTTATTTGATGTGGGCTGAAGCAAAATTGAGAAAAGGAGATGCGGCCGGCGCGTTAGCCGATGTAAATACTGTAAGAGCGGCGAGAACTGCAACCAAACCAGCGCCGCCATTACCGGCAATAACCTTAGACCTGTTATTCAGAGAAAGAGGTTTCGAATTTTATTGGGAAATGTTGCGCCGCACTGATATGATACGCTTTGGCAAATACGAAGGAACATGGACTGAAAAAACCAATAACGACGTTAAGAAAAGACTTTTTCCAATTCCACAAACCGCCATTGATGCGGCTTCTAATTTGCCAGGTTATTTGATGCAGAATGCGGGGTATTAAAGAGAGTGATCTTGTGGGCGGGGCTGTTTCTAAAATAGAGGCAGCCTTTTGTTTGCAATCCCAATCATGAAGCTCGGCTTTATTCCGCCTAACTATTTACGCTTAACGCTGCACACAAAATTTTCTGATAAATCAAAATTGTACAAATGCTATATAAACAACAATTGAAAACTCTAAATCTCATAAGTTTTCCCCTCTCATTAAAATCTCAAGCGTGCCACTCGGGATTTAGATGCTTAAGATCAGTGTAAAATTCGTGAACTTAAAATTAATCCTGTTATGAGCCTCAGAATGTTTGATAAGCAGAAAACCGTTTCTGCAAAATAGTGAGAATCTAAACTGCTCTCATTTTGTTATCTTTTGCTTCATGAGTAACCTCTGCCAATCCAAGTTCTTCCATCAAAGGCGGAATGTATACACCAAACCTCCCACGCAAACCTTTCTTCATACCATACCAACCACCAACAGGATTTTGGGCAGATCGTCCCCACGCTTCCACGGTTCCCTCTTTAGGAGCTTTTTGTTCATCAGCACCGCCGAGCTCCATCCAGTCACCATGCTGTTTAAGCATCACCTGCAAATCATTAAGGCATCTTGAATCGTAATGCAAAACTGTTTTTCCAACTGTGCATACAATTATTTCCTTACCATCTTTTATATCTTTATACATTTCATATTCTGATGTTTGCGGCGGAGTTTTTAATTTCCAGGGATTTTCTTTAGTGCCTGAAGCTGAGTTTGTCATTTTAATATATTTTTTACATAAACAATTCAGGTGACCAGTTCAGCTTACCCTGTTTCCGCGATTACAGATACTATGCAACAGCAATATAAATGGTATGCCTGCATTGCATCTGATATAGCTTGTAATGCTATTTACCAGAAAACACTATTCAACTGTTCTTACCTTTAAACGCATAGGTTGAAATTTCCAATAGGTAAGCGAACGCCACAACCATTCGAAAGGGCCAAAGCGGAAATAGCGTAACCATATGTAGGAGTATATCATTTGAAGAACCCATACTCCACCTACAATATAATACAGTTGGTGAAACTTAAGCCGGTTATAGTAATCCAATCCGTAACCATGAAATATTAAAGTACAGATAATACTTTGCACCAGGTAATTAGTAAAGGCCATCTGACCAACATTAGCCATTACCTTCATAAACCATGGAACTATTTTGCTTCGATAAATTAGCATTATCAGGCTTGCATGTCCTAATGCTAATAAAACTCTTCTTATATCGTAAAGAGCCCAGTGAGGAACCCGGTAAGCATCTAAATAAGCGCCAATATTAGTGTTAGCAACTCCCTTACTAAAAAATATCCAACCTATTGGTATTCCCACTCCGTAACCGATTAAAAGCGCCATTCCGTAAGTTGAGGTGGAAAGCTTATTGGAGAAAAAACCTAATCTTAACAGAGCCATTCCTATAAACATCATGCTAATCATATCCCACAATCCATGGTACAAAAGCCATGTTTCGAAACCCGCATTCCTGTCAACGAAATAAGCAAATACGGTAGTGTATCCTGAACGCATTTTACTCACGTTTCTATTTACCCTTTCAGCATCCGGCTTTTGATTTTTTTCAATTTCCTCCCATTCTGCTTTTGCTGCTTTTTGCTTTTCCGTAAGCTTCACGCGTGCTTTTTCTGCAGCTACAGCTTTAACGTATTCAATCCTCTTCTCCCTGAATTCAACATAACCTGCCTGCTGCTTAAAATGACCTATAGCAAAACAAGCTAAACCTAATAAAACGAGCCATTTTGGTGCTGCTTTTCTAAAAGGATATAATAACATGCCCAAAAATCCGTAAAAGAATAAGATATCCCCCCACCATAATAGAACGTACGCGTTTATCAGTCCAAACAAAACAAGCCAAAGCAATCTTCGATAGTAATACTCTGCTACAGTTGCACCACCTTCCACTTCTTTTTTGTTCATTGTAAAAAGTACCATGCCTGCACCAAATAGCATTGAAAAAAGCCCTCTCATCGTTCCATCAAAAAATGAATAAATAGCAGCCATTGTATAATAATCCGCAGTATTATGGCGACCATAGATAACATCATAATGAACACTGTTGTCTATTCCAAAACCAGGTATGTTCATTAAGAGTATGCCAAGCAGCGCAAAGCCACGAACTACATCTATTGTTTGAATGCGCTCTGCCTTAGCTACCGGGCGGGGAGTTTCCTTAGTAGTTGCAGTAGTTTCAGATGCACCGAGAATTTCCTCTGCGGGCAAGGTGTCATTTTCGGTATATGTAGTTGTAGTTATATTCATAAATTAAAGATTTGTTTGAGAGGGACCTCTTAAGAAAGAGAAGGGATAACGGTTTGGTTTGTATCAGTTGCAGCCTTTTTTATTGGCATCCATTTCATGCAGGTAAGGCATCTCCATAACCATTCAGCGGGACCATATTCAAATTTTCGTAACCATAACACACTAAATACAATTTGAACAATCCATATTTCCGCAACTACGAAGTAAAGTTGGTATTGAGGAAATTTGCCAAAGTATCCCATTCCGAAGCCGGTAAAAAATAGGGAGCAGATAATGCTTTGTAACAGGTAATTGGTAAGAGCTAACCTGCCAACAGAAGCCAATGCTTTCCATATTACCGCAAGTCTGGTAAGACCGGTCATAACCATTACAAGGCTTGCATACCCTATTGCCATAAACAACTTTTCTAAGGGAAAGAAGAAATTATAGGGTAACCAATAACGTAAAAGATATTTTTTATAATCAACAACCGTTACCTGGTTGTAATAAAGCCGGAACCAGCCAAGCAAGAGGCCTGCAGCTAACCCTGCAAGTGCAAAAAGCAGGTACTGATTTCTTGTAAACCGATTACCAAAAAATCCGAATTTCAAAAGGGCCATTCCAAGAAACATCATACTTGCAATATCCCAAATGCCTGTTTTAAAAGTCCATTGCGCCTCGTGGTTTTGGGTCTGCGGTAAAAGATGACTCCATAGATCACCAAAGGAGGTTGTTTGCATTTCTTTATTTTCGCCATCATCTTTCTTTGGATCATACTTCATGTTTTTTAACGTGCCTTCCCAAGCCTGTTTGTCTGCTTTTTGTTGTTTCGATAAACTATCCTTCTTAGGTACTATCGCTGTATTCTTCCGGTCTTTTGCCTGAACCGTTTTTTGAGCCCTTGCAGTTGAGTCCCTCGTTAGTTTCTTTTCGTAAGCTGTAACTGCCAGGTATTTATTATAAGCTTTTTTATCATCTGCGTACTTCCAGTAATTCTTTCCGCAGAAAATTGCAGTGGCAACTATAGAAGCAATGAATAATCCACGTGAAGAAAGGCGTACAAAAGGGAAAAGTAATATCCCCATGATGGCAAGATGAAAAAGTACATCGTCAGTCCATAAAAACAAGAGCGCATTTAATAAACCAAACCCCAAAAGCCATAATTGCCTTTTTATAAACAAGTCCGCAGCAAACTGTGCGCTCTTTCCGTTTTCTAAATTCAGGTATAGCACCATTCCCGCACCAAAAACAAGCGAGATAAGTGCCAGCATTTTTCCTTGAAAAAGAAGTACAATCATGGAATACAGGACATAGTTACCTCCATGAGGATTATGCAATAGCTGTAATTGTTTGTTATTAGTAAAGCCGCCAAACAACCATATACTAACTAACAACCCTCCCAGAAGGGCTACAGCTCTCAGTACATCTAATGGTTGAATACGAGGTAACAGGTTTACATTTTTTTCTGTTGACACCATTGGATTTAATGGCTGATCAGGTGTAGCCTGATGGAAGGTGGTAGGGCCCATTGACAGTTAGTTTTTTAAGGATCCGATTAAGTGCAGGTAAAATACAACAATAATATTAATATCAAAAAATGGGGATAGCCTTTGGAAATAAGACATATTTCCAATAGATTTTATAACAATTATTACTGCGTCAACAGCGTAGAAAAGAATGCGAATTGTACCGACGGATGCGGTAATGAGCCGAGGCTTTCTAACGGAACGGATGCGGGAACCACAAAGGTAGCAGATGTAAATCCGGGTATCCCAAGTTCGCTTTCTGAATATATGTTCATTTTAAATAACCAGTTGTACTTTAATGCAAACAATGGTGATAATGCCACCAGGAGAGATTTATTTAAAATTGATGCGACCGTTTCAGTATTGCCAATTACTTTACTTAATTTTTCTGCAACCGTACAAGCGTTTAATGCAGTTGAATTAAACTGGACCACAACGAATGAGATTAACAGTAGCCATTTTGTAATTGAAAGGAGCATTGATGGAAATAAATTTAGTGACATTAACAAGGTAAGTGCAACCGGTAATAGTACGATTAAGCAGAACTATAGTTATTTAGATAATCAGGCTGCAAATATTAATAGTCCCGTTTTATATTACCGTTTAAAGTTGGTTGATAAAGACGGCTTAAATCAACCTTCGAAAGTATTGCTGATACATTTAAAGGGAAGCGCAATACAATTTACCTTCTCGCCTAATCCAGTTAAACAACAGCTTAACGTACTTATTGCTCCCGGTAATGCAAAAAAAGTTGCTCTGCGTATAGTAGATGCAACAGGTAAGCAGGTGTTTCAACAAAATATTGCAGGCGGTGTAAATGTTTACCAGCAGTATATTAATGTAGCAGGTTTGCAGAAAGGTGTTTATTATATACAATTGCTAACAGATAATTCAATTAAAACTGAAAGGTTTTTGAAACAGTAAAGTAAAATTTCACTTCTTATAAGCTATCAACAATCACTTGTAAGCTTGCTGGTTTTCTTAAC
This sequence comes from Chitinophagales bacterium 62-2, assembly GCA_002050375.1. Taxonomy (GTDB): domain Bacteria; phylum Bacteroidota; class Bacteroidia; order Chitinophagales; family Chitinophagaceae; genus Segetibacter. Next base: position 7,040 of record MWYU01000711.1, on the reverse strand, counting down.
TGGCAAGCTTTTATTTTTAAAGTAATAATAAAAGGATAAAACTAACAATACCGATCATTTTCGCTCTGCTGTTTATTGCTTAACGCCTTTAGTTTGAGACTAAAATAAAAAAGCACATATTTATGCTACGCTATTGATTTGAAAAGCACATGTTTATGCTATAGTCTTGATTAGAAAAGCGTTATACCTTCGTCTCGGTTTTTTATAGAATTAAAATTAAAAACGGGGTGCATTTCTATGCTGCCCTTTTTTATTTTAAGCACTATATACTTCATGTATTTAATCCTTTTGATTCCGTAAACAATACGGCTTAGAAAACAAGTTAGAATTAAAGTTCCGGACGCGATAATGGTGGCTACTGCGTCAATAAATAATTTTGTTTTAGTAACAGAAATACTGATGATTTTAAAGGTGTTAATAGAATTAAAATTTATAAACATCCCTGAAGCATTTTCAACCGTTTAAACTTTCAAACATTACCCTCAAAGGTCAACCTCACCCCTTCTTCAAAACTTACCGGATTATAACCTAATTCCCTTTGGGCTTTCTCAATCTTTAACCCCGATCTTTTTGCTCTTTTAACAGGTTCGGGAAATGTATCCGCAGTTACCTTTTCAATCAACCCTGCATTCAATCCTGCAACTTTAGCCGTAGTTAATGCCATCTCGTATGGTGAAACAATATCCTTACCGGCAAGATGGTAGGCACCTGTGGCCTCTTTATTAATAATGGTTTCAATTCCCTTACATATGTCAATTACGTATGTGGGGGTACGTAACTGGTCGCTTACCACTTTAATAGGTTTACCCTGCTCAAGATTATTTTTAACCCAGTGTAAAAAGGTTCCTTTTAGTCCTTGCCAAATTTCACCATATATAAAAGCAGGTCGTACAATGGTTGTTTTACCGGTAATTCCTTTAACAAGTTTTTCTGCCTGTAACTTGCTTTCCCCATAAAAATTTAATGGATCAGGAAATTCATCTTCTTCATGCGGACCGTTTTCACCGAAGATAAAATCGGTAGAAATATAAATAAAATGAGAAGATCCTGTTTGCAACAAATACCTTGTTGCTTCAACGTTTGTGTTTAAGCAGGACGCTTTATCTGCATTACAATCATCCGGTTTGCTAATTGCCGCCGTATGTATAATTACCGCGGGTGCATGCACATTTAAAAATAATGCTACTTCATTACTTTCAGTCAAATCGCATTTATAGTAATGTAAATCCCCGGATGGAACCCGGCAATCACCTCTTCCCGTAGCAACTACCTCATATCCTTTTTCAACCAGGAACAAACATAAATGCTGACCAAGAAAGCCATTCGCACCTGTTATTAAAATTTTCTTCATTTGGTAAAAATAGAAAAGCACTTATCAAATATTACTCTATTTATTGATTTCCTATGAGCTGCCCGCTTACAATCTTCGGCTCCTTTTTATATAATCTGTATGTTTGCAAAGCATCTGAATAAAGAAAACTACTATTACTACTTTCATCATCCTTCAATTAATTTCAAAACCTTACTTTTGGCCCTCGTGTAAAAAATACACCATTTATTTTCAATACTATATCTAAAATTCAAAGAAGTTAGTTTTTATAATGGCGAAAAAAGTGACAAAAATTGGAGTTCTTACTTCTGGCGGGGATAGTCCGGGAATGAATGCAGCAGTAAGAGCAGTTGTGCGTACCGGCATCTATCATGGCTTAGAGGTGTATGGTATAATGAGAGGTTACAGTGGAATGATAGAAAACGATATTTTTAAGATGGAAAGCCGGAGTGTGGCCAACATTATACAAAGGGGAGGCACTGTATTAAAATGTGCGAGAAGCAAAAGCTTTTTCGAACCGGAGGGCAGAAAAACAGCTTATGAAAATTTGAAAAGTCATGGCATTGATGGATTGGTTGTTATTGGTGGCGACGGAAGTTTTAGAGGCGCTCTAAAGTTTAGTAATGAGTACGATATTCCCTGTATAGGTATACCCGGTACTATAGACAAAGATATTGCCGGCAGCGATTTTACCATTGGTTTCGACACGGCTGTAAATACTGCCGTAGAAGCCATAGATAAAATACGAGACACTGCCGACGCCCACGACCGCTTATTTATTGTTGAAGTAATGGGACGTGACGCGGGCTATATTGCTTTACATAGTGGTATTGCAACCGGTGCCGAAAATATTCTGATCCCCGAAACAAAGACCGATATAGAAGAACTTATTAATTCGCTGACAGAAAAGGAAAAAAGAAGAAAACTGGTAAACCTTGTTGTTGTTGCCGAAGGAGATGAATTTGGGGGCGCTAATGAAATAGCTAAAATTATAAAAGAGCGTTTGCCTAATGCTGATACGCGTGTCGCTATTCTTGGACACATTCAGCGTGGTGGTTCTCCTACTTGTTTAGACAGGTTAATTGCAAGCCGTATGGGATATCATGCCGTTGAAAGTTTAATGGAAGGGCGACACAATGTAATGGTTGGTATTGTAAATAATAAATTAGCTTATACCCCTCTCAATCTGGCTGTAAAAGCAAAACAAAAAATAAGTAAAGAGTGGATGAAAATTGTAAAAATTCTTGCCAGCTAAATAACAAAGCTGTCACTAATAATCTACCTGATATTTTAAAAATTTTTCCCAATAATTGAATTAGAACCATGGCACAAAATCTTACTAAGTACCTCCACAAAAATATGGACCGGCAGGCAGGTATAGATCACATCATACATCGTACTAAAATAGTGGCGACGGTAGGGCCGGCCTGTGATACTTACGACAAACTACTGGGTTTAGTTAAAGCAGGTGTAAATGTTTTTCGTTTAAATTTTTCGCATGGAGGCCATGAAGACAAATCGCAAATAATAGAACACATACGAAATATTAATAAGACCCAGCCTTATAACATATCCATTTTAGGCGATCTCCAGGGCCCTAAGTTGCGTGTAGGCGAAATTGAGAATAACGCCTTACCCGTGGTTGCAGGTGATATTCTTACTTTCACGAACGAAAAGTGTGTGGGAACATTAGAACGTATTTACTTATCATACCCTAATCTTGCCGGCGACGTAAAAATTGGCAACATCATCTTAATAGATGACGGAAAAATAGAGGTTCAGGTGGTAAATATTTTAAGAAACGGCGATGTAAAGGTGGAAGTTACATTGGGTGGAACACTGTCATCAAAAAAAGGAATTAACCTTCCCGATACAAAAATATCGCTACCCGCTTTAACTGAAAAAGACCTTGCTGATCTCAATTTTATCATTGATCAGCAACTGGATTGGGTTGCTCTTTCTTTCGTGCGGAACGTAAAAGATATTGTTATCCTTCGCAGCAAGCTCGAAGAAAGAAGAAGCAAAACCAAGATAATTGCTAAAATTGAAAAGCCCGAAGCCATCGCAAACATTCGCGACATTATTGTTGAAAGCGATGCCATCATGATAGCCCGCGGTGATTTAGGTGTAGAGATGCCAGTTGAAAAAGTTCCGATGATTCAGAAAGACATTATACGCAAATGTCTGCATAGGGCAAAGCCGGTTATTGTAGCTACACAGATGATGGAAAGTATGATTGAGCGTGTTAAGCCAAATCGCAGTGAGATTACTGACGTTGCAAATGCAGTTTTGGAAGGCGCAGATGCAGTAATGCTTAGTGGCGAAACTGCAACGGGCAATCACCCTGCCCTGGTTGTTGAAACCATGCGAAAAATAATTACCGAAGTAGAAAAAGAATACCGTTATAACCGCGAAGAAGATTTAAAACCACAGCCGCATTCCCCTTCTTTTTTAAGTGATGCAATTTGTTATAATGCATGCAAAATAGCACGTGATGTAAATGCTGATGCAGTTATTGGTATGACACAAACGGGTTACACTGCTTTTATGCTAAGCAGTTACAGACCTAAAGCACCTTTGTTCATTTTTTCCAAAGAAAGAACGCTCCTGAATCAACTTAGTTTAAGCTGGGGAGTGAGAGCGTTTTATTATGCTGAAGAACAAAGCCTCGATGCTATTTTTGAAGATCAGATACACATTCTAAAAGAAAGAGGTTTTATAAACACCGGCGACACAGTGATCAATACAGGCAGTACTCCTATACAACTACACCTTCCAACAAACGTTTTAAAAATAACGAATGTGGATTAAATTATAACTGCTCAACAAATCATCCTCAGTCAGTATTTGTGGCTGGGGATTTTTTATGAAACTTATTCATTTTCAGTAATTCCTTTTGCACAACCCAATTCTTTGCCTGCTCATCAAATTTCAGCACATGAAACTTCTTTTTCGTTTAGCCCTTATTTTTATCCCTCTGGCTTCATTTAGCCAAAATGCTGATAGCATCTGGATAAGAAATAATTACTATAAGATTGAACGCTCAATACCGATGAGGGATGGAGTAAAGCTTTTCACCTCAATCTACATTCCCAAAGACAGCAGCGAAAAGCATCCCATTTTATTAACCAGAACTCCTTACAGTTGTGCACCTTATGGAGAAGACAAATACAAGGCCTATTGGGACAGCTATTTGAAAGAGTACTGCAAAGAAAAATACATAATGGTAACACAGGATGTAAGAGGCCGGTGGATGAGTGAAGGCGAATTTGTAGATGTACGTCCTTTTAGTCCCAATAAAAAAACCAAACAGGATATTGATGAAGCAAGTGATACTTACGATGCTATTGACTGGATGATTAAGAACGTGCCGGGAAATAATGGCAATGTAGGTGTGTTCGGCATTTCTTATCCTGGTTTTTATTCAACTATGGCTGCATTAAGCAATCATCCTGCCTTAAAAGTTGTTAGTCCCCAGGCACCTGTTACCGATTGGTTTGTTGGGGACGACTTTCATCATAACGGCGCTTTTATGTTAATGGATGCATTTGCTTTTTATTCAACCTTTGGAAGGCCCCGTCCTGAGCCAACCACTGTTGGCCCTGCAGCTTTTGATTATTCAACGCAGGATAACTATTCATTCTACCTGCAAAACGGTGCTTTATCTAACTATAGTAAAAATTACATGGGCGATAGTATAAAGTTTTGGACTGACTTAATGAACCATCCTACCTACGATGCGTGGTGGAAAGCAAGAAACGTTCGCAACTTTATTAAAAGTGTAAAGCCCGCTACGTTGGTTGTTGGCGGATTATTTGATGCAGAAGATTGCTTTGGCGCATGGGAAACTTATAAAGCAATAGAGAAGCAAAGTCCGGGTACAAACAATAAAATTGTTATGGGGCCCTGGTATCATGGCGGTTGGTCAAGATCGAATGGAAGCAGTTTGGGTAATGTTCAATTCGAAAGCAAAACAAGCGAATACTATCAAAACAATATTGAGATCCCGTACTTCAATTATTATTTAAAAAATAAGGGCCCTCAACCCGATCTGGCTGAAGCAAACATATTTTTTACCGGAGAAAACAAATGGCACCAACTACCACAATGGCCACCGGCGAATGTTCAGCAAAAGGAGTTGTATTTACATCAGCAATCCCAACTTAGCTGGTCAAAATCTTCTTCAACGCGTGGCAATCAAAAAACTGCTGATAACGGTTTTTCTGAGTACATAAGCGACCCTTCAAAACCCGTTCCTTATACTGAAGATGTTCATCAAAAAAGAACCCGTGAGTATATGACCGATGATCAGCGTTTTGCAAGTCGCCGCCCTGATGTGCTTACTTTTACTACCGATAGCTTAACCGAAGACCTAACTTTAGCTGGGCCAATTATAGCTGATCTTATGGTAAGTATAACAGGTACAGATGCAGATTTTATAGTTAAAGTGATCGACGTTTTTCCTGACAAACTCAAGTACAGCGATACCGATAAATATATTATGGGTGGCTACCAAATGTTGGTAAGAGGCGAAGTTATTAGAGGAAAATTTCGGAACAGTTTAGAAAAGCCCGAACCATTTGTGCCGGGTAAAATAACTGAGGTGAAATATACGCTTCCTGATGTTGCACATACTTTTAAAAAGGGCCATAAACTGATGATACAAATACAAAGTAGCTGGTTCCCGATAGTGGATAGAAACCCACAAAAGTTTATGGATATCTATCATGCAAAAGATGAGGATTTTCAAAAAGCAACCATAAGGGTATATCATGATGCAAGTGCAGGCAGCAAAATAATTCTACCGGTATTGCAATAAGTCTTTATTGGATGACTACTGAACTTATCCTGTTATGCCTTGCCGCTTTTGCTGCAGGCTTTATTGATGCAATTGTTGGGGGCGGAGGACTAATACAAACACCGGCAGGTCTCGTGCTGCTGCCCCAGTTTCCGGTAGCAACAGTAATTGGTACACTTAAAATTCCTGCATTTTGTGGTACTGCTTTGGCCTCTGTTCAGTACATGCAAAAGGTGAAGATTAAATGGAGATTGATGATATTAATGACTCTGCTTGCTTTTACTTCAGCAGCGGCCGGATCATTTTTATTAAGCAAAGTTGATAATCATTTCATGAAACCTATTTTGCTTACAATTCTTACTCTTGTAGCTGCTTATACGTATGTAAAAAAAGATTTCGGAACGCACACTGAGAAAGATCATTCTTTCAAAGAGCAATTGATCTATGCAACTTGCATAAGTATCGTTATCGGTTTTTATGATGGATTCGTCGGACCTGGTGCGGGCAGCTTTCTTGTTTTAGCGTTCGTTACTTTATTAGGCTTCGATTTTTTAAAAGCTAGTGCTCACGCAAAATTGGTAAATCTTTCAACCAACCTCGGTTCCATTCTTTTCTTCATTAGTACCGGCAGAATTTTATTCGCTATAGCTATTCCAATGGCTATTTGCAATGCTGCCGGAGGTATAATCGGTGCTCGCCTGGCAATTGTTAAAGGCAACCGGTTCATTCGTGTTTTCTTTCTAATAATTGTTATAGGCACTATTCTTCGTTTTGCTTACGATGTGTTCTTTAAATAAAGATTCGAAAACCGGGTCTATTCTCCTTCTTTATTTTTATGCAAAGCTTGCAATAGCAAATAATTGTATTTATTTTTCTAATAGCATTTGAAGAAATTTGACATAGTAGCAAACC
>MWYU01000388.1 GCA_002050375.1 Chitinophagales bacterium 62-2 | reverse complement strand
GCTCAAGCCATACACCTCCTGCTGCAAACAACATTGGGTATGTTGGCAGCGCGTAGTAATCTTTGCCATTGGTTGCTAACAACAAAACAATCACCGTTATATAAATGAGAGCTAATATTTTAAAAGGTTTTGCTGCTTCATAAAACAACAGCCAAATCAAACCTCCTATCCATACAAAAAAACATGGAAGGTGCATAAGCACCTGGTTCTTTAAAAAGTCGAAAGGACTGATAAATTGTAACTGCGTTTCCCTTAATTCTTTCATGTGATGAACTACCGGCCATTTGTGATTATACTGCCAGATAAGATTAGGTACAATGATGAGCAATGCAAGCAATGCGGCAAAATAGAAGTGCTTTTCATCAAATAATTTTCGATGGGAAGTAAGAAGTACACCTGCAAAAATGCCGGCAATAAAAAAAACGACAGAATATTTGCTAAGACAGCTAAGTGCTAAAGTGATGGCTAAGAAATACAGGTATTTATAATTTTGAGTATTGATGTGGCGGATTAAAAAATAGGCGCTTAATGTCCAGAAAAAGATTTCTAAAAAGTTCGGTTGAAATAGAAAGTGAACTCTCAAATAAGCTCCTGTTATCATTGAAAGGCCGCTAACTATTTGTGCAAATCCTTTTCCGCCCATTTCGTTTGCCATCATACACACAACAAACAAATTAATCGCTCCGAATAACGAGGGCCAGAACTTTACCCAAAAGAAACCCGCGCCGACTGACTGCGTCACTTTTGCAAATACAGATAGGAGAGGAGGTACTTCCATGAAACCCCATCCAAGATGATTGCCTTGCTCAAGGTATAAAAACTCATCGCGGTGCATTTCGTACATAGGATGCTGTAATAGAAATGGCAATAAGAATTTGATAAATGCAAGAATAAATGCAAAGCGATAACGATAGATGAAGTCCATTCAGTAGTTTACGAGGAAGATACAATAACGATTTAAAAAGAAAAAGAGGTTATAAAAAGCTTTTAAACAAGTACCAGATTCTGTGAATCAGCAATAAAGGAAATGTTATACGATAGTTACCTCTATACCCATTCCTTCAAGGTGTGTAACATAACTTTCGGGAATGCCGCTGTCGGTAATAATTTGGTTTACCTCTTCTATTCCGCAAATTCTGCCAAAGCCTCTTTTCCCAAATTTTGTAGAGTCTGAAAGTACAATTACTTTTTGGCAGGCTGCAATCATTTGGCGGTTCAAATGCGCCTCCACAACACTGGTTGTGGTTAGTCCAAACTCTATATCTATTCCATCAACACCAAGAAAAAATTTGCTGCAAAAAAAGTCGGTAAGCATGCTTTGAGCATAAGTACCTGTAATGGATGAAGATGTTTTTCTGATGATACCCCCAAGCTGGATGATCTCAATATTTTCATGGCTCATCAACTCAAGAGCAACATTTAAAGCGGAGGTAATCACTGTTAAGTTTTTGATGGGTCTTATATTTTTTGCAAGAGCCAGAACTGTGGTACCTGATGCTATAATAATTGAGTCGTCAGCTTCTATTGTTTTTGCCGCAGCACCTCCAATACTATGTTTTTCTGCTGATTGAAGTTTTTCTTTTTCGATAACCGGCTTATCAGCCGTATAAGGATTATGCGTAGTAGCGCCACCATGTGTGCGAAAAAGCAAGTTTTTATCCTCTAAGAGTTTCAGGTCCTTTCGAACAGTAACAGATGAAACGTTCAACTCGTTACAGAGGTCTAACACCTGTACATTCCCTTCTTTTTTAAGCTTGTTTAAAATAACCTGATGGCGCTCAGTGATATTAATCATCTGCTGCAAGGTAAAAAATATCTGATATAGACGATGATGAATAAAAGCGGGTTGAGATTAAGTTTCGAAGTATTTTATTTTGTTTCGGTTGTTATTTTAAAATTTATTTATACTTTTATTTCCTCTATGCAAGTTAGCAAAACGAAACTTATCGAAAGATTATGTCTGAAATAGCTCTACATCGAAATGCGTTTATTAAAACCCTCAGGGAAAGAACTTTGTGGGACTTAATTGTAATTGGCGGAGGAGCTACAGGTTTAGGAATTGCACTTGATAGTGCAAGCCGAGGATACTCAACACTGCTGTTAGAACAATCTGATTTTGCAAAGGGCACCTCAAGCCGCAGCACAAAACTTGTACACGGAGGTGTACGCTATCTTGCCAAAGGAGACATTGGTTTGGTGTATAGCGCTTTGTATGAAAGAGGGTTATTGCTTAAGAATGCCTCTCATGTAGTTAAACGCCAGGCGTTTGTTATTCCCTGTTACACTTGGTTTTCTAAGATGAAATACCTCGCAGGCTTGAAGATGTATGATTGGCTTTCAGGAAAGTTTAGTTTCGGCAAATCCCGCTTTTTAAATTTAAAAGAGATAACAAGCCAACTGCCCAGTCTTAATACTAAGGATTTAGTTGGCGGTGTCGAGTACTATGATGGTCAGTTTGACGACGCTCGTCTTGCTATAAATTTAGCGCAAACATGCGCAGAGAAAGGAGGAACGTTACTTAATTATTTTAAAGTGGCAGGGCTGCTTAAGGATAATGGACAGGTAAGCGGTGTTCATGCCATAGATGTGGAAAGCAAAAAGGAGTATAACCTTAAAGCCAAAGTAGTAATTAATGCTACGGGAGTTTTTGTGGACGATGTCTTGCAGATGGATACTCCGGGAAAAAGACCGTTAGTGAGGCCAAGCCAGGGAATTCATTTGGTAGTTGATAAATCTTTTTTAAAGAGCAGCAGCGCGGTGATGATTCCCGAAACGGGTGATGGACGTGTATTGTTTGCTGTTCCCTGGCACGATCATGTTTTGCTTGGTACAACCGATACTCCTCTTAGCAACCATTCACTCGAACCTGTGGCGCTTGAAAATGAAATTGATTTTATATTAAGTACTGTTAAACAATATATGACTGAACCTCCTGAGGAGAAGGATGTGCTAAGCATTTTCGCAGGTCTTCGTCCCTTGGCGGCTCCTAATAAAGATACCAACAGCACTAAAGAAATTTCAAGGGATCATAAATTAATTGTAAGCGATTCAGGATTAATTACTATCACCGGCGGCAAATGGACTACCTACAGGAAGATGGCTGAAGAGACTGTAAACAAGGCTATTGAAGTAGGCAAATTACTTTTTACTGCTTGCAAAACTAAAAATATCAGGATACACGGATGTGCTGAACCGGGCAGCAAAAGCCACTTGAGTTTGTATGGAACTGATGAAGAAAAAATAAAAGAGCTTATTAAGCAATCCCCATCATTGGCAAAGCCAATAGCACAATCAATGCCTTATACCGAAGCAGAAGTTATATGGGCAGCAAGGCACGAAATGGCCAGAACTGTTGAAGATGTATTAGCCAGGAGACTTCGCATTTTATTTCTAGATGCAAAAGCAGCAATGGGTGCTGCAGAAAGGGTGGCCGAATTAATGGCGGCAGAACTTGGGTACGACGATGCCTGGATAAAAGCACAGGTAGAAGATTTTACGAAGTTAGCCAGGAGGTATTTATTACAACCTCCTTTTAAAACCACAGAACAATCAATAGATTTAGCAGATAAGGTGACTTATTAAGTTTATACATTTAAGGTCTTTAATCAATTAATCAACTAACGAATGAGCTTGCCCCAATATATCTTATCGCTCGACCAGGGAACGACCAGTTCCCGTGCCATTATTTTTAATAAAGAAGGAGGCATTGTGTCGGTTGCCCAAAAAGAATTTACACAAATCTATCCTCAACCCGGTTGGGTAGAACATGATGCTAAAGAAATCTGGAGCACACAAATAACTGTTGCTACAGAAGCCATATTAAAGGCCGGAACAACACCGGCTGATATTGCAGCCATTGGCATTACCAACCAAAGAGAAACAACAGTTGTTTGGGATAAGGAAACAGGCATGCCTGTTTATAACGCTATTGTATGGCAGGACCGGCGTACATCCGCTTACTGCAACAGCCTAAAAGAGCAGGGGCATGATAAAACGATACAGGAGAAAACAGGGCTTATTGTAGATGCTTATTTTTCCGCTACAAAAATAAAATGGATTTTAGATGAGGTTGCCGGGGCAAGGCAAAAAGCCGAAGAAGGCAAGCTTGCATTTGGCACAATCGACTCGTGGCTAATCTGGAATTTAACCAATGGCAAAGTGCATGTAACCGATGTAACCAATGCATCCCGCACAATGATCTTCAACATCAACACACTCGCCTGGGATGGAGAGTTGTTGAAACTTTTTAACATTCCGGCTTCCATGCTTCCTGAGGTACGTTCTTCGAGCGAGATTTTTGGCGAAACTTCCGGTCAAATACTTGCTCATAAAATCCCCATTGCAGGTATAGCAGGCGATCAGCAGGCGGCACTTTTCGGACAAATGTGTACCAAAGTCGGTATGGTAAAAAACACCTATGGTACAGGCTGTTTTATGCTAATGAATATTGGCGACAAACCTACTTTATCAAAGAACAAACTGATCACAACTATTGCATGGAAGATAGGCAATGAGGTTCAATATGCCCTGGAAGGAAGTATTTTTATAGGTGGAGCGGTAGTGCAGTGGCTACGTGATGGTTTAGGTATTATCTCATCTTCGGCAGAGGTAGAAGAGCTGGCAACAAAAGCAGAAGATAATGGCGGTGTTTATATGGTTCCTGCTTTTGCCGGGCTTGGCGCTCCACATTGGAACCAGGATGCAAGAGGAACTATTGTTGGCATAACCCGCGGAACAACCTCTGCACATATTGCCCGTGCTGCACTCGAAAGCATTGCCTTTCAAACTATGGAAGTTTTAAAAGCGATGGAAGCAGACTCCGGGGCAGCCATACAGGAATTACGTGTTGATGGCGGCGCAACGGTTAATGATTTACTTATGCAAATTCAGGCAAATGTTCCTACAACCTCACTTAATAAATTAAACACCCTGTTACGAATTGCGGGTGCCGTACAAAACACTGCAAGTTGATCGTTGGGTTCAGGGGTTGCATTAAAATGATCGCGGTAAACAATCCAAACAAAAAAAGAACCTATAATTGAACCAATAAGCTGAGCCAGCATAAACATGCCGACTTTAGCCCAGCTAAACTTACCCGCTATCGCTAATGCAAGGGTAACCGCCGGATTTAAATGTGCACCACTGAAAGGGGCAGCAACAACCACCCCCACAAATACGGCTAATGCCCACCCGGTAGTAATTACCATCCAACCGGCGCTGAAACCTTTAGTGCCCTTTAATACTACGTTAGCAACAACACCATTTCCTAATAAAATCAACAGCATTGTTCCTATC